>NZ_RAZO01000339.1:6434-67038 GCF_004307535.1 Pseudomonas sp. Sample_9 | reverse complement strand
ACGACCTTGCCAAGGTCGGGGTCGCGAGTTCGAGTCTCGTTTCCCGCTCCAATTTCATAAAAACGCCGATCAGTGATGATCGGCGTTTTTGTTTGTGCGCGTTTTGTACCTGCCGCGCTTCGTTACAACTTTCCTACAGCGATCCCGTGAAACTCGGAAGCAGCCGACAGCCAGCGCATGGGCAATTCTGAGATAACGACGCCGTTCCTGGCTATGACGCCAGCATCGGCCAGTCGATTGTGAGGATCTCATTCAATGTTTCAAAAAACTGCCACTGTTGATGCTTTGCGAGAAATACGGGCCACCGCCTGGCTGGCGTTGCCGTTGGTCATCGGGCATGTCAGTGCCGGGCTTATCGCCTTCGTTGACAACCTGATCGCCGGCAACCATGGCACCGATACCCTGGCGGCGGTGACTTTGGGCACTGCCTTGTTGTGGCTGCCGATGCTGGTGCCGATCGGTACGCTGATTGCGCTGACCGCTTCGGTCGCACGTTTGCACGGCGCGGATCGAATAAGCGAGATCGGTCCGGTGTTCCGCCAGGCATTCTGGTTGGCGCTGTTCATGGGGGGCGTGATGTTCGCTTTTCTCAGCCTCGCGCCGGCATTACTGGCGCCGGCAGGAATTGCGCCGCAAATGATTCCCGGCGCACGAGACTTTTTGCACGCCGTGCGATGGGGCAGTCCGGCGCTGACGCTGTTTTTCTGCATGCGTTATCTGTGCGAAGGAATGCACTGGATGCGCCCGACCATGATTCTAAGTTTTGGTGGGTTGCTGTTGCTGGCGCCAATGGGTTACGTGCTGACCAACGGCAAGCTTGGGTTTCCGGAACTGGGTGCTCAAGGCCTGGGCATTGCCTCGGCATCGTTGATGTGGCTGCAGGCGCTGCTGTTCGCCTGTTACCTGTGGCGCGGCAAACGGTTGGCGCATTTGCAGCTGTTTTCCCGGTTTGATCTGCCGTGTCGTGCTGGCATCCTCGATTTGCTGAAGGTCGGAATGCCAATCGGTATTGCGATTCTGACCCAGGGCAGTCTTTTCATCGTTACCTCGTTACTCATCGGCCGACTCGGTTCGACCTTTCTCGCGGCGCATCAGATCGCAGTCAATCTCGCGCAGCTGTGTTTCATGATTCCGGTCGCCGTCGCCGAGGCGACAACCGTGCGGGTCGGTCACGCGCTGGGCCGAGGCGACTTCAGGGCGGTGCGGCGGGCGGCGTATGCGGGTTGTGTCATCGTTGTTGTCGCCCAGAGTTTTTCGATGTTGGCCATGCTTTTGGGCAATCAGATGATTGCCGGCTGGTACAGCTCGGATCTCGCGGTCACCGCGCTGGCCTCGACGCTGCTCCTCTACGCTGCGGCTTTGCAGTTCCCAGATGGCATGCAGATGCTCGCGGCGGGAGCGTTGCGCGGTTTGCAGGACACGCGAATCCCCATGTGGCTGGCGATTTTCTGTTACTGGGGAATAGGTCTACCGTTGGGATGCCTGATGGCATTTGGTATGGGCTGGGGGCCGCAAGGGATATGGGCAGGGCTCATCACTGCGTTAACGTTGGCGACGGTGTTGATGGGATGGCGCTTCGTCCACCGCAGCCGGGAAGCGACCACGGTCACGCAATGAACGAAAAGGCCCGAGGGTGCATACCCTCGGGCCTTTCTTTACCACCGGGTTGAACCGATATTCAAAGCTTCGGCAACTGCCCGACACGCCCCATCATTTCCGTGACGATCTGCAGATCCAGCAGGAACTGGTCGACGGTCTTGAATTCGCCATCGGTGTGGCCGGTGTACTTGGCCTCAGGTCGAGCCAGGCCGAATTGCACGCCGTTCGGCAATTCGTGAACCGAAGTCGCGCCAGCGGAAGTACCGAATTCCGACTTCATGCCGAGGTTTTCGCTGGCTACGGCAAGCAGCGCCTTGACCCACTCCCCCTCGGGGTTGCGATACATCGGCTCGGCCACGGAATAGTCGAACGCTACAGCGACATGAGTCTTCTTGCTCCAGGCATCCAGTTTCTCAGCAATTTCAGCCTTGAGCTTTTCCGGAGACTTGCCCTTCGGCACGCGCAGGTTTACCGCCAGTTTGAAGGCTTTGTCATCTTCGCCGACGTAGGTCAGCGAAGTGGTCAGTGGTCCCATGAACGAATCAGAGAAGCCAACGCCAAGTTTTTTGCCCAGATAATCCAGGCCCCAGTTGTCATCGGCATAGCGCGCCGCGTCGGTGAACTGGTTGTGCTTGAGCGCGATTTTGCCGTTCAGGCTGTTGAGGAAACTCAACATGCGCGCGACCGGGTTGACGCCGGACTCAGGCTCGGAGGAGTGCGCAGAAACGCCGGTGACGGTCAGTTTGACGTCCTTGCCATCAACCTTCGCCGCGACTTCGAAATCGCCGCCATTGGCTTTGGCATAAGCGTCGCCGGCTTTTTGCAGACTGGCGGCGAGCTCGGCTGGCTTGTCGGTTACCAGTGTGACCACCGAAGCCGATGGGATCTGGTTGGTCGCTTTGCCGCCAGTCATCGAAACGATTTCCGCGCCGGTGCCTTCAGCTTTGCGTTTGGCAAAGTTGGCCATGACGGTGCCGTAACCTTTTTCGGCGATCACCACCGGATAACCGCCGTCCAGCGCCATGTTGTAGTTCGGCGTCGGGTTGCGTTCGAAGTAATAAGGAATGGCGTCGCCGCTGGTTTCTTCGGTGGTGTCGACCAGCAACTTGAAGTTGCGCGCCAGGGGCAGTTTCTCGTCCTTGATCACTTTCATGGCATACAGCGCTACGACGATCGCGTTCTTGTCGTCTTCAGTGCCCCGGCCGTACATGCGATCACCGATCAGCGTGACTTTGAACGGGTCGAGTTTGGTGCCGTCCTTCAGCACCCAGTTTTCCGGAGTCACCGGCACCACATCGGCGTGGGCATGAATGCCGACGACTTCGTCGCCTTTGCCGTCCAGAGAGATTTCGTAGACACGGTTATCAATATTGCGGAACTTCAAACCGAAAGATTCGGCGAGTTTCTGGATCTCGCCGGCAATCTTGATGAATTCCGGGTTGTCGTGTTGCTCCACGCCGTCCTTGCGGAAGGTCGGGATCTCGACGAGTTGGCGCAGGGTTTCCAGCGCGGCCTTGCCATATTTCACGCGGGTATAAATGCCCAGCAAGCGATGAATTTCATTCTGCTGTTCGGCGTTCAGGGTCTTGTTGTCGAGAAAGGCGCTGATGGACGGGTTGAGCTTATCCGTCTTGGCCAGGTCGCTTTTCGCCAGGCTGCCAAGGAAGCTACAAAAGTCCGTCACGTTCTTGCCATCGAAGGATTTCAGAATCGCTGCACTTTGCTCGGCAGTGATGTTGGCTTGTGCGGCGCTGGTAAACGCGGTGAGGCTGGCCATGACGAGCGTGGCAGCGGCCAGTTTTTTCAGGGAAAAGACCATGTAACAGGCATTCCTTTGCTAGAGATTGGGAGAATATGTCTGACGCTTGCGGCAGAAACATTTTGCAACCTACCACCATGAGCAGGTGAAGAGGGAGTCACAAACTTGATCTGTCGCACAGAAATGCAAAAGAGGCGCACAAATGAAAAAATCCCGGCAACTGATGCCGGGACTTTTTTTGTGCGAGTTACATCGACAGCATCAGGCGTCCGGCAAATAGAATGAGGATGACGCCCATGCTGCGCTCGAACCAGTGTCCAAGGCGCATGAACAGCAGGCGCACTTTGTTGCTGGAGAAAAACAGCGCGACGATCACGAACCACAGCGCGTTGACGAAGCACATCCACAAACCATAGAACGCCTGGATCTGCAGCGGTGTGCTGGCACTGATGATCGTGGTGAAGATGGCCAGGAAAAACAGCGTGGCCTTGGGGTTGGTCGCGTTGGTCAGAAAACCGGTGCTGAATGCCTTGAACAGTGACTGTTCAACCAGTGGCTCATCGGCGGTTTTTTCGCCTTCGACGCTGCTCTTGGGTTTGCTGCGGATCAGGCTGACGCCCAGATAGAGGATGTAAGCCCCACCGACCACTTTGGCCACAGTCAGCAGCCACGGCGTGGTGTGCATCAAGGCGCCGACGCCGAGCAGGGTATACAGCACGTGCACGGAGATTCCCGCGCCGATGCCCAGCGCAGTGCAGATGCCGACGAGCCGGCCGAAGCGCACGCTCTGGCGGATGGTCACGGCGAAGTCCGGACCGGGCGCCACCACGGCGAGAAAGTGGATGGTCGCCAATGCGAGAAATTCGCCCAAGTAGTTGGAAAGCATGTCAGCTCCAGAAAGTCAGAGGGGAGGCATTGCCGCGATAGCCGACAAAGAACGACAGGCTCAAACGCGGATCCGCCACACCCGGGGTCACCGAGTGCATGCGCCGCGAATTGAACATGATGAAATCGCCGGGCTGCGGTCGTACTTCCAGCGCCGGCGGCCCCAGCAGCGACGGCTCGATGCCATAACTGTCGCCGCGCATTTCGTCGAATTGATCCGGGGTGATGTGGTCATTCCACATCTGCAAGGCGCCACCCTCGGTGGGCATGTTCAGGTAGACGTTGCAGGCAAATTGCGCCTCGAGGCTGCGCGCCTGAAAACTGTCCGGGGCGTCCTTGGCGAAGATGTCGTGATGAGCAAGAAAGCACACGCCGGGTTTGACCACGCGCGACAAGCCGACATACATCTTGCGCCCGTAGAGGTTTTCCAGATGCGCGCCCGCGGGCCAGGATTCGTCGAGCATGCAGCGCAACGTGTCGATCGGCGAAGAGTAGGGCGCGCAGCGCTGGCGCAGTTCGTCGATGTTGCGGGTGGCGCGTTCGAAGTAGTCCTCGATCAGCAGCGGCTGGTTTTCCGCCTCGTAAAAGGCCATGCCGATACGGCCGATACTCGGCGCGTTGATGTAGCCTTCAAAGCCCGGGGCGAGGATCTTGTCGCCGATCTCGATCGCCAGCGGCTCGGGCAGAAAGCGTTTGACGCGGATGGCGAGGACTTCTTCGTTGGCCAGTTTTTTTATGCACGTCTCATCGAGACGCTCGACGTCTAGCATCATTTGTTTTAGGTCCATCTATCGATAGTCAACGGAACCGGCGAGTGCGGTTCCCCGGCGTCGGATGCTGCGCGATGGCAGCGTCCGAAATGCTCAATCCACGCTGTAGTGGACGGACAGCGTGCCTTTCTTCTGCGAAAGCGACGCGATCGTGACTGTGCCCAAATCCTTCAGGCTGCGTACGTGGGTGCCACCGCAGCCATAGGCTGGCAGCTCACCGAAACTGATTTCCCGCGCGCCCTCGCGCAGTGAAGTCAGACGCGGCAGATCGTGTTCGATCCACTGCTCGATGCCGGTTTGCACGGTTGGCGCATCGACTTCTTCTGCGCCATCGCCCGGCTTGAATTGCACCCGGCCTTCGTCCGGCCAGTGGTGCGCCTTGATCGGCATCCAGCCCATGGCCTGAATGAAATGACCGATCAGGTGCCCGGCCGAGTGCATGCGTGTGTTGAAGCGGCGGCGTTCTTCATCGATGCGGATGACGGTCATGCCCAGCGGCAGCGGTCGGTCGACGAAATGCACAATGCACTCCGGCTCTTGTACCACTCGCGACACCCGGCTTTCACCGATCCAGCCGGTATCGCTAGGCTGTCCACCGCCCTGGGGGTGAAACAGGGTCGCCCGCAGCACTACGGCGAATTCGTTCTCGTGGGGTGTGCAGTCGAGGACTTCGACATTCGCCTTGAGGTCGTCACTGTGAAAAAACAGGCGAAGCGTCATATTCCATGCCCTGATCGAAGTTCTGTTTTTATTATATGAATCGTGCAATAACGTGATAATCCATTCGAACATCAAAGGACTTGTGCGTTGTGAGCATCAATCTTCCGCTGCCGCTGCTGGGTGAAATGGCGATTTTCGTCAAGGTCGTCGAGACCGGCAGCTTCTCCGAAGCAGCCCGGCAGATGGGTTCCTCACCCTCGGCGGTCAGTCGCAGTATTTCCCGATTGGAAAAGGCGTTGGCCACGCGCTTGCTGCAACGCACCACACGCAAACTGCGCTTGAGCGATGGCGGCGAAGAGGTGTTCAAGCGTTGCCAGGAAATGGTCAGTGCGGCCAGGTCGGTGATGGAAATCAGCGGCCAGTTCACCCACGAAGCCGAAGGTCTGGTACGGGTCAGCGTGCCGAAAGCGGTGGGGCGCTTTGTGATTCATCCGCACATGCCGGAGTTTCTGCGCCGCTATCCCAAGGTCGATGTCGAGTTGTTGCTGGAAGATCGTCAGGTCGATCTGATCGATGATCACGTTGATCTGGCGATACGCATCACTGATCGTCCGCCGGCGGGTCTGGTCGGGCGGCAGTTGCTGACCATCGATCATTTGCTTTGCGCCACGCCGCAATACCTGGCCGAACACGGCAAGCCGACGCATCCTCACGATTTGCTCAACCACAGTTGTATTTATCTGGGCGAAACGCCGAGCGATGCACGCTGGAAATTCAAGAAGGGCAGCAAGGCGGTGACGGTCGGCGTGCGTGGGCGTTATGCCGCGAACCACACGGGCGTGCGCTTGGGGGCGGTGTTGCAGCACATCGGCATTGGCAGTCTGCCGTATTTCACGGCGCGTTATGCGCTGGAACAGAAGTTGATTGTGCAGGTGTTGCCGGACTGGACGTTTCTTGCTTCCTATCATGGCGGGTTGTGGCTGCTGCATTCGCCGACACGGTATTTGCCGCCGAAGTTGCGGGTGTTTATTGATTATCTGGTGGAGTGTTTGCAGAAGGAGCCGACGTTGGGTAGGCCCGGGAAATCTGCCGGTGGGAGCAATGCGGCTGTGGCGTATGAGCTGCCGGAGAGTGAGGGGTTGCTTTGAGGTTTTTTTGGTGGGACTTGGCGGCCTTGGGGCCGACCAGGTTCTTGGGGTTTTGGGTGTATATCCGTTTCTGCGGGTGCTGCGGCTGGCGGTTTCGCCCTTACGGCGAGTCACTTTTTCAGACGCCAAAAAGTAACCAAAACGCTTGCTCCTGCGTTCGGCCCTCGCAGGCTCGGGTTCCTTCGCTCCGGGACTGATCCGGGCGCAGCGGCTACGGTTTGCTTCGCTGCACCTCCTTCCGCTGTGTCTGGCTGCGCCAGACGGTCGCTGCGCTCCCACCCCCGGATCAATCCCTCCGCTCAGCCTTCCGACGTCGCCTGTGAATCAAGATCAAGAGCGGTACTCGAGCTTGCGCTCATTGTTTTGAGTGGTTAGGAGCGGGAGGTGTCTGGCTTTGGTTTTGTAGTGGATTTTTCCCTCACCCCAGCCCTCTCCCCGAGGAGAGGGAGCCGATTTTTTGGCTTTTCGAATCTCATTCGACTCGGTAATTCAGGTCGACGTACTTCATCCAAACAGCGCGGTCAGTCCCCTCTCCCTCCGGGAGAGGGCTAGGGTGAGGGGCTTTTGATCTTGAAAAAAAAAGGCCCGCATGGATCACCGGTGCGGGCCTTTCGATTACCTGTCGAATATCAATGCTTGCTGTCCTGCGCCGACATGGCCAGCAGTTGTTTTTCCTGGTTCCAGTCGAACGGTTCGTCGTTCTGTTCGGCTTCGTAGCGGCGTTCTTCGAGGGCCTGGTAGAGGTCGATTTCTTCGTCGGAGAGGTAGTGCAGGCAGTCGCCGGCGAAGAACCACAGCAGGTCGCGGGGGATCAAGTGGGCGATTTGCGGGTAGCGGCTGATGACTTGGGTGAGGATGTCCTGGCCCAGGTATTGGCTTTCGATAGGGTCGATCGGCAGGGAGGCCAGCAGTTCGTCGAAGCGCTCGAGGAACAGGGCATGGCTTTCTTCGGGCACTTGTTCGGCCTCACCTACGGCGACCAGGATACTGCGCAGGTGGTCGAGCAACACGAGATGATCGGCAACGACGTTGGACACGAGATAAGTCCTCAAGAGCAAAACGGGCGCGGGAGTATAAAGCCCTCGCGCCGTTTTTTCACATAAACCGGGATCAGCGGACTTTGCCCGCTGCCTGGCTCAGTTCCTCTTTGGCGAAATCATCGACGTCGATCACCTTGCGGCGGGCCGCTTCGGCGTCGCGCAGGCTTTGCGCTTCGACGGCTTGCAGTACGCCGGCTTCCAGCGCGGCATCGATGGCGTGTTCGCCGGCTGCCGGTTTGACCTGGCCGCTCTTCAGTGCGGTGTGCAGTTTTTTGTGCAGCGGTTGCGCGGCATTGAGCAGGTCACTGGCGTGTTGCAGCGCGCCCACGGCATCGTCCGCCGATTGCGGGCGGTAGCAGCCGGCGAGCAGTTCTTCCAGCGCCGGATCGCCCTTGGCGCGACCGATGACCGCAGCGACTTCAGCGCCGAGTTTGTCCGATGGGCCTTTGTGACGGCGACCGAACGGGAAGACGATGACCCGCAGCAGGCAGCCGAAGACTTTGTTCGGGAAGTTGCTCAGCAGTTCATCCAGCGCACGCTCCGACTGGCCGAGGCTTTCTTCCATGGCCCAGCGGAACAGCGGCTCCATGTACGCCGGCGAATCCAGGTCGTGATAACGCTTGAGCGCGGCGGAGGCCAGATACAGGTTGCTCAGTACATCGCCAAGGCGAGCCGACAGACGTTCGCGGCGTTTCAGTTCGCCACCCAGGAGCATCATGCTGAAGTCGGCGAGCATGGCGAATGCGGCGGCTTGACGGTTGAGCGCGCGGAAGTAGCCTTGGCTGATCCTGTCACCCGGCGCATGTTCGAAATGACCGAGCCCAAGGTTCAGCACCAGTGTGCTGGCCGCGTTGCTGACGGCGAAGCCGATGTGCTTGAGCAGCAGGCCATCGAATTCCTTGAGTGCCTGATCTTTGTCCTGGCGACCGGCCAGGGCCATTTCCTTGAGTACGAACGGATGGCAGCGAATCGCGCCCTGACCGAAGATCATCAGGTTGCGCGACAGGATGTTCGCGCCTTCGACGGTGATGAAGATCGGCGCACCGTTCCAGCTGCGGCCGAGGTAGTTGTTTGGCCCCATGATGATCGCTTTACCACCATGCACATCCATGGCGTGGCTGATGCATTCGCGGCCGCGTTCGGTGAGGTGGTATTTGAGAATCGCCGACAGCACCGATGGTTTTTCCCCCAGGTCCACCGCATTGGCGGTGAGCATGCGGGCGGCGTCCATCATCCATGCGTTGCCGCCAATGCGCGCCATGGCTTCCTGGATGCCTTCGAAAGCGGACAGCGGTACATTGAATTGCTCGCGAATCTGCGCGTACTGACCAGTGACCAGACTGGTGAACTTGGCCGCACCGGTACCGACGGCTGGCAGCGAGATTGAACGCCCGACGGACAGGCAGTTCATCAGCATCATCCAGCCTTTGCCGAGCATTTCCTGACCACCGATGAGGTAGTCCAGCGGAATGAACACGTCCTTGCCGGAGTTCGGGCCGTTCATGAACGCGGCGCCCAGCGGCAGGTGACGACGACCGATCTCAACACCTGCGGTATCGGTCGGGATCAGCGCCAGACTGATGCCGAGGTCTTCTTCTTCACCGAGCAGGTGATCCGGGTCATAAGCCTTGAATGCCAGGCCAAGCAGGGTAGCGACCGGGCCGAGGGTGATGTAGCGCTTTTCCCAGTTCAGGCGCAGGCCGATGACTTCTTCACCTTCCCACTGGCCTTTGCAGATGATCCCGGTGTCGGGCATCGCGCCGGCGTCGGAACCGGCCAGCGGGCCGGTGAGGGCGAAGCACGGGATATCGTCGCCACGGGCCAGGCGTGGCAGGTAGTGATTGCGTTGTTCATCGGTGCCGTAGTGCAGCAGCAATTCGGCCGGGCCGAGGGAGTTCGGGACCATCACGGTTGAGGCGAGGTCACCGCTGCGCGTCGCCAGTTTCATTGCCACTTGGGAGTGAGCGTAGGCGGAGAAGCCTTTGCCGCCGTATTCCTTGGGAATGATCAGGGCGAAAAAGCCGTGTTCCTTGATGTGCGTCCAGGCCTCGGGCGGCAGGTCCATGGACTGGCCGATCTGCCAGTCGCTGACCATTGCGCAGAGTTCTTCGGTCGGGCCATCGATGAACGCCTGTTCTTCTTCGCTCAGTTGCACTTTTGGATAGGACAGCAGTTTGTCCCAGTCCGGACGGCCGCTGAACAGCTCGCCGTCCCACCATACGGTGCCGGCATCGATCGCGTCGCGTTCGGTCTGCGACATCGGCGGCAGGGTTTTCTGGAACCAGTTGAACAGCGGCGCGGTGAAGTGCTTGCGGCGCAGGTCAGGCAGCAACAATGGCGCGGCGACCACCGCCAACAGGACCCAGAAGATGAACAGCAGCCAGCCCGGCGCGTGACTGAAAATCCCCATGGCGACCAGATAGGCCGCCACGATGCCCAACGCGGGCAGCGGGGCGATGCGTCGATGGGCGAGATACGCCACGCCGACGATCAAAACCAGTATCCACAACAACAGCATATTCAGTCCTCCGTGAACCAAGGCAAATCGACCCTCCAGAGCTTAGACGGCATCTGTGAAACCGGGTGGTCAGAGCATGGTGATTGAAATCGTGGGAAACCCCGGATGGTTTTCGTAGGTTCGGTGGGCAACACGTGTGGGAAATCGTTCGTTGCTGCGCAGCTTTGCTTTCAGGTTTGGCCGAAACGTCGTTATCTCTGTGCTCAGGCTGTCGCTAGACTCGTGACTCATCCAGGAGATTGCCGTCATGCACGAGTATCTGAGCCCCGGCCGCTTCATCGATAGTGACCACCCGGCAGTGGTGGAGTTCGCCGAGCAGCATCGCGGTGCCAGTAATGATCCGCGTGAGCAGACGATCAGTCTTTATTACGCCGTGCGCGAGGCGGTGCGCTACAACCCGTACACCTTCAGCCGTGATCCGCAAACCCTGCGCGGCAGTTACGCACTCGCAGCAGGGGAGAGTTACTGCGTGCCGAAAGCCACGCTGCTTGCCGGTTGTGCGCGGCATTGCGGGATCCCGGCGCGCATCGGTCTGGCCGATGTGCGCAATCACCTGTCGACGCCACGTCTGCTCGAGTTGCTGAAAAGCGATGTGTTTGCCATGCATGGCTACACCGAGCTGTTTCTCGACGGCCGCTGGGTCAAGGCGACGCCAGCGTTCAACCAGCAATTGTGCGAGTTGTTCAACGTCGCAGCGCTGGAGTTCGATGGCATCAATGACAGCGTTTTCCATCCGTTCAACCGTGACGGCGCGCAGTTGATGGAGTATCTGCTCGATCACGGCCAATTCACCGATGTGCCGGAAACCTTCTTCTTCGAGCACCTGCAAAAGTGCTATCCGCATCTGTTCAGTGAGCAACTGCCGGTGCTGCTGGGCGACATGCAGAGCGATTTGAGTCGCACCTGATCCGGCGTATGCTGGCCGTCCACTCACTTGCAAAGAGGCGGTCATGCTGAAGATCTGGGGACGGAAAAATTCATCGAATGTCAGAAAGCCCTTGTGGGCTGCCGAAGAGTTGGGCCTGGCTTACGAGGCCATCGATGCCGGCGGCGCGTTCGGTGTGGTCGACACGCCCGAGTACCGCGCGATGAACCCCAATGGCCGGGTGCCGGTGATCGAGGATGACGGTTTCGTGCTATGGGAATCCAACGCCATCGTTCGCTATCTGCTGGCCAAACACGCCCCGGACAGCGCCTGGTATCCGGCGGATGCGCAAGCCCGCGCCACGGCGGACAAATGGATGGACTGGACCACGTCGAGTTTCGCCGGGCCGTTTCGCACGGTGTTCTGGGGTGTGCTGCGCACGCCTGCGGAGAAGCAGGACTGGAAGGCGATCAACGCCGCGATCAAGGAGTGCGATGAATTGCTGAACATGGCCGACCATGCCTTGATCAGCCAGCCTTATCTGTCCGGAAACGAGATTGGCATGGGCGACATCCCGCTGGGCAGCTTCATTTATGCCTGGTTCGAAATGCCCATCGAGCGCGCCCCGCAACCACATCTGCAGGCCTGGTATGAGCGTTTGAAGCAGCGTCCGGCCTATCAGAAGGCGGTCATGACCGCGTTGACTTGATAATTACTATCGACACACTTGACTGTACTTGTGCGGCGGGGGCAAGCACCATTGCGAACTTGCGCCGCGGTTGTTTCCCTCGCCGCCCGCCCTTATTTACTTCTTTCCTTCCTTCTTGGTGCGTAAATCCGATATGAGTTCCGCTCTGTCCATCCGGCAGCTAACCAAAACCTACGGCAACGGGTTCCAGGCCTTGAGTGGTATCGATCTGGACGTCGCCGAAGGTGACTTTTTCGCCTTGCTCGGCCCCAACGGCGCCGGCAAATCCACCACCATCGGCATTCTCTCGACCCTGGTCAACAAGACCAGCGGCACCGTGAATATTTTCGGCAATGACCTGGACAAGAACCCGGCGGCGCTCAAACGCTCGATCGGCGTGGTGCCGCAGGAATTCAACTTCAACCAGTTCGAAAAGACCTTCGACATCGTCGTAACCCAGGCCGGTTACTACGGCATTCCGGCGAAAGTCGCCAAGGAACGCGCCGAGCAGTACCTGACCCAGCTCGGCCTGTGGGACAAGCGTGATGTGCCGTCGCGTTCGCTGTCCGGCGGCATGAAACGGCGTTTGATGATTGCCCGTGCGCTGGTGCATGAACCGCGTCTGCTGATCCTCGATGAGCCGACTGCGGGCGTCGATATCGAACTGCGCCGCTCGATGTGGACCTTCCTCACCGAGCTGAATCAGAAGGGCATCACCATCATCCTGACCACGCATTACCTGGAAGAGGCCGAGCAGCTGTGCCGCAACATCGGCATCATCGACCACGGCACCATCGTCGAAAACACCAGCATGAAACAGTTGCTGGGCCAGTTGCATGTGGAGACCTTTTTGCTTGACCTGAAGAACGACTTGAGCGCGGCGCCGCAATTGCTCGGCTACCCGGCCCGATTGCTCGACGGCCACACGCTGGAGGTGCAGGTCGACAAATCCATGGGCATCACGGCGTTGTTCACCCAGTTGGCGCAGCAGAACATCGAAGTGCTGAGCCTGCGTAACAAAACCAATCGCCTCGAGGAGTTGTTCGTGTCCCTGGTGGAGAAAAATCTGTCGAAGGTGGCGGTATGAGTTCCGAGTTCGGGCCCAACCTCGTCGCCCTGCAAACCATCGTCTACCGCGAGGTCAAACGCTTCATGCGGATCTGGCCGCAGACGCTGCTGCCGCCGGCGATCACCATGGTTCTGTACTTCGTGATCTTCGGCAACCTGATCGGCCGGCAGATCGGCGACATGGGTGGCTTCACTTACATGGAGTACATCGTGCCGGGGCTGATCATGATGTCGGTGATCACCAACTCCTACGGCAACGTGGTCTCGAGCTTCTTCGGCAGCAAGTTCCAGCGCTCGATCGAAGAGCTGATGGTCTCGCCGGTGTCACCGCACACCATCCTGATCGGCTTCACCATTGGCGGCGTATTGCGC
The DNA here is from genome assembly GCF_004307535.1 of Pseudomonas sp. Sample_9. Classification (NCBI taxonomy): domain Bacteria; kingdom Pseudomonadati; phylum Pseudomonadota; class Gammaproteobacteria; order Pseudomonadales; family Pseudomonadaceae; genus Pseudomonas; species Pseudomonas sp. Sample_9. The sequence continues at coordinate 53,666 of NZ_RAZO01000339.1, read as the reverse complement.
GGTCTGGCAGTGGGTCTGATCGTGACGATCCTGTCGCTGTTCTTCACCGATTTGCAGGTGCATCATCTCGGCGTGACCATCCTGGTGGTGGTGCTGACCGCGACAATCTTCTCGCTGCTGGGCTTCATCAACGCGGTGTTTGCGCGCAACTTCGATGATATTTCGATCATTCCGACCTTTGTGCTGACCCCGCTGACCTACCTGGGCGGCGTGTTCTACTCGATCACTTTGCTGCCACCGTTCTGGCAGACCGTGTCGCTGGCCAACCCGGTGCTGCACATGGTCAACGCCTTCCGCTACGGCATCCTTGGTGTCTCGGATATCCGTATCGGCATCGCCATTACCTTCATGCTGGTGGCGACCGTGGCGCTGTATCTCGGCTGTGCGCGGTTGCTGGTGAGCGGGCGCGGGATGCGTACCTGATCCGACCGCGTCGCTTTCTTCGCGAGCAGGCTCGCTCCCACACTGGAATGATGTTCTCTGTGGGAGCGAGCCTGCTCGCGAAGGGGCCAGCGCAGACACAACAAAAAACGGCCTCCCATCGCGGAGGCCGTTTTGCATTCATTTCTGCCGGCTTTTCTTGCGCCTCCGCCATTGCCGCGCCACCCACCAGCGCCAGTACAGCATCACCAGAAAGTAGGCGAGGACGCCCAGCACCAGGCCGACGACCACCGAGCCCAATAAAAACGGCTGCCACAGCGTCGACAGCTCACCGCTGATCCATTCCCAGGTCAGCTCGTCCGGCAGATGCCGCGCCGGCACATCCATCAGAAACGCCCCGGCCTGGTAGGTGCAGAAAAACACCGCCGGCATGGTGATCGGATTGGTCAGCCAGACCAGGCTCACCGCGATCGGCATATTGCCGCGCACCATCACCGCCAATGCCGCCGCGACCAGCATCTGCGCAGGTATCGGCAGGAATGCCGCAAAAAGGCCGACCGCCATCCCCCGGGCGACCGAGTGGCGGTTGAGATGCCAGAGGTTAGGGTCATGCAGCAACGTGCCGAGAAAGCGTAAGGATTTGTGTTCCCTGATGCTCGTCGGGTCGGGCATGTAACGTTTGAATAAGCGCCGGGGCATAAGGCTTCTCGGTCGGTTAAGGCGGCAAGTATGTCTGGATTCTACGAACCGCCCATTCAGACTTTGTGACAATTGTTGACGACAGTGGTGCCGCAGACCCGCTATGCCTAAGGAGGGGACTCTCAAGGACGGGCATATGCGCACAGGGATGATGGCGCTGGCAGTCGGTCTGCTGGCCCCGGTTTTTTTGCCGGCCTTGCCGCCGGTCGGCTTGCTGGTAGTGCTGCCAGTGGTGGCGCTGATGCTGCTGCCGTTTCGCAGCTATCCATTGGCATTTTTGCTGTTTGGCTTTACCTGGGCCTGCGTTAGCGCGCAGTGGGCGCTGAATGACCGCTTGCCACCGAGTCTGGACGGAGAAACCCGTTGGCTCGAAGGGCGTGTGGTCGGCTTGCCGCAGCACAGCGATGGCGTGGTGCGTTTCGAGCTGGCTGATGCGTGTTCACGCCATGAAAAACTGCCATCGCTGCTGCGCCTGGCCTGGTACGCCGGGCCGCCGGTCAATAGTGGTGAGCGTTGGCGTCTGGCGGTGAAATTGAAGCGCCCGAGTGGCTTGCTCAACCCGGACGCCTTCGATTACGAGGCCTGGCTGCTGGCGCAACGGATCGGGGCGACCGGCACTATCAAGGATGGCCAGCGCCTGGCTGAGGCCCGGTATGCATGGCGCGACGGCGTCCGCCAGCGCCTGCTGGCGGCCGATGCGCAAGGACGAGAGGGCGCGCTGGCGGCGCTGGTGCTTGGTGACGGTTCAGGCCTCAGTCGCGAGGATTGGCAGGTGCTGCAAGACACCGGCACCGTGCATTTGCTGGTGATCTCCGGCCAGCACATCGGCTTGCTCGCCGCAGTGATGTATCTGCTGGTCGCCGGGCTGGCGCGGTTCGGAATCTGGCCATTGCGCTGGCCATGGTTGCCGTGGGCCTGTGGCCTGGCATTCGCGGCGGCGCTGGGTTACGGCTTGCTCGCCGGCTTCGATGTGCCGGTGCAGCGCGCCTGCGTGATGGTGGCGCTTGTGCTGTTGTGGCGCCTGCGTTTTCGCCATCTCGGCGCGTGGTGGCCGTTGTTGCTGGCGTTCAATGGCGTGCTGTTGTTCGATCCGCTGGCCAGCTTGCGTCCCGGCTTCTGGCTGTCCTTCGCGGCGGTGGCAGTGTTGATCTTCACTTTCGGCGGGCGGCTAGGGGCCTGGCGGTGGTGGCAGACCTGGACCCGCGCACAGTGGCTGATCGCGATCGGCTTGTGTCCGGTGTTGCTGGCGCTGAGCTTGCCGATCAGCGTCAGCGGGCCTGTAGCCAATCTGCTGGCCGTTCCGTGGGTCAGCCTCGTGGTGCTGCCGCCGGCATTGCTTGGCACGCTATTGCTGCCCGTGCCTTATGTCGGCGAAGGGCTGCTATGGCTGGCCGGTGGTTTGATCGACTGGCTGTTTATCGGGCTGGCGCTGATTGCCGGGCAATGGCCAGCGTGGATACCTGCCGCCATTCAATTTTGGGCGTTGATACTGGGCAGCCTTGGCGTGATTTTATTGTTGTTGCCCCGTGGTGTGCCGCTGCGTCCGTTGGGCTGGCCGCTGCTCTTGCTCTTGGTGTTGCCGCCCCGAGAGCGCATGGAAGAAGGGCGGGCCGATGTCTGGCAACTCGACGTCGGCCAAGGCCTGGCCATCCTCATCCGCACCCGCCATCACGCGCTTCTCTATGACGCCGGCCCACGTTTCGGCGAGTTCGATCTCGGCGAGCGAGTGGTATTGCCAGCGTTACGTAAATTCAATGTGCAAGCGCTAGACCTGATGCTGCTCAGCCACGCTGACGCCGATCACGCTGGCGGCGCCCGGGCGGTCATGCGTGGCTTTAACGTGCACCGCGTGGTCAGCGGCGATCCGCCAAACCTGCCGCCCGAGTTGAGCGCCGAAGCCTGCGCGAGTGGCGAACAGTGGCAGTGGGACGGCGTGCAGTTCCAGCTCTGGCAATGGTCGGCAGCCGATGACAGCAACCAGCGCTCCTGTGTCTTGCAGATCGAGGCCAACGGCGAACGCCTGCTGCTCACCGGCGACATCGACATTCGCGCCGAGCGTGTCCTGCTCGACAGCCCGCTGGCCGTGCCGACGCAGTGGCTGCAATCGCCCCATCACGGCAGCCGCAGTTCATCATCGATGGCCCTGCTCAAAGCCTTGCAGCCCGAAGCGGTGCTGATCTCCCGTGGCCACGGCAACTCCTTCGGTCATCCTCATCCAACCGTGCTGGCGCGCTACCGCAAGCAAGGTCTGCGCATCTACGACAGCGCCGAGCAAGGCGCCATTCATCTGCAGCTGGGTAGCTTCAAGCCGCCCTGGACGATGCGTCAACAGCGGCGTTTCTGGCGCGATCCACCGGTGGCTGGCCGTTGATCGGTGCCAGCATGAGTGCCACCTCACGGTCGTCGGGGCGGCGACTCTTAATCGCGGATCGGTATGGTAAAGTGGCGCACTTTTTCGAGGGGACTGTCACTGTGTGGGAATTGGTCAAATCCGGCGGCTGGATGATGTTGCCGATCATTCTGAGTTCCATCGCGGCCATGGCGATCGTCGCCGAGCGCCTGTGGACACTGCGCGCCAGTCGCGTCACCCCCGAGCATCTGCTGGGTCAGGTCTGGGTCTGGATCAAGGACAAGCAGCTCAACAAGGAAAAACTCAAGGAATTGCGCGCCAACTCGCCGCTGGGGGAAATCCTCGCCGCAGGCCTGGCCAATTCCAAGCATGGTCGCGAGATCATGAAAGAGTGCATCGAAGAGGCTGCTGCGCGGGTCATTCATGAGCTCGAACGCTACATCAACGCCCTCGGCACCATCGCCGCCATGGCGCCGCTGCTCGGCCTGCTCGGCACTGTGTTGGGCATGATCGACATTTTCAGTGCCTTCACCGGTTCCGGCATGACCACCAATGCTTCGGTACTGGCCGGCGGTATTTCCAAAGCGCTGATCACGACCGCAGCGGGCCTGATGGTCGGGATTCCAGCGGTGTTCTTCCACCGGTTTTTGCAGCGCCGCATCGACGAGCTGGTGGTCGGTATGGAGCAGGAAGCGATCAAACTGGTGGAAGTGGTGCAGGGCGACCGTGATGTCGATCTGGCCGAGGGCAAAGCGTGAAATTCCGTCGCAAGCCCCGGGAAACCGTAGACATCAACCTCGCGTCGCTGATCGACGTGGTGTTTATCCTGCTGCTGTTTTTCGTGGTCACTACCACTTTCACTCGGGAAACCCAGTTGCGCGTGGATCTGCCGGAAGCGGTCAGCGGTTCGCCTGCCGAAGATCAGCAGGTCAAACAGCTGGACGTCGCCATCAGTGCCGAAGGCGTGTTCTCGGTGAACAACAGGATTCTGCCGAAGAATGATCTGGCGACGCTGATGGAAGCCATGCAGAAAGAATCCAACGGCGACACCAACATGCCGCTGTCGATCAGTGCCGATGGCAAGGCCCAGCATCAATCGGTGATCACCGCCATGGACGCGGCCGGCAAGCTCGGTTTCAGCCATCTGCGCATGACCACGGTCGAGGCGGCGCCGAAATCCTGATGAGCCTGTCCGATCGCCTGCTCGCCGCGTGGTATCAGGGGCATCCGGCCCTGACGCTGCTGCGGCCACTGGAAATGCTGTATCGCCGCGTGGTGATCAACAAGCGTCAGCGCTTTCTCGACGGCGAAGGTGAAATCTACCAATCGCCGGTTCCGTTGATCGTGGTCGGCAATATCACCGTTGGCGGTACCGGCAAGACGCCGATGATTCTCTGGCTGATCGATCATTGCCGACGCCGTGGACTGCGCGTTGGTGTGGTCAGTCGCGGTTATGGCGCCAAACCGCCGCAACTGCCGTGGCGGGTTGAGGCCGAGCACAGCGCCGAGATTGCCGGTGACGAGCCGCTGCTGATCGTCCAGCGCACCGGCGTGCCGCTGATGATTGATCCCGATCGCAGCGCCGCCGTCAAAGCCTTGATTGCCAGTGAGCCACTGGACCTGATTCTGTCTGACGACGGCATGCAGCATTATCGTCTGGCGCGGGATCTGGAACTGGTGCTGATCGATGCCGCACGGGGCTTGGGCAACCAGCGCTGTCTGCCGGCCGGGCCGTTGCGTGAGCCGGTCGAGCGCCTGCAAAGTGTGGATGGCGTGCTGTTCAACGGTGCCCTTGATGATCGCGACGATGGTTTCGCCTTCCGGCTGCAACCCACCGCACTGGTCAATCTGCGCAGCGGCGAGCGTCAGTCGCTCGAGCATTTCCCGCCCGGGCAAGCGCTGCACGCGGTGGCCGGGATCGGCAATCCGCAACGTTTCTTCAATACCCTCGAAGCGCTAGACTGGCGCCCGGTTCCGCATGCGTTTGCCGACCACGCCGAGTACAGCGTGCAGGCCCTGAATTTCACCCCGTCATTGCCCTTGGTAATGACCGAAAAGGACGCGGTGAAGTGCCGTGCCTTTGCTGCTGCCGACTGGTGGTATCTGGCGGTCGATGCCGTGCCGTCGCCAGCCTTCATGGCCTGGTTCGACACTCAGCTGATGCGCCTGTTGCCGGATCGTCTGCTGCCTTAACTCTTTTATTTCTGGGAATGTTCATGGACACCAAACTGCTCGACATCCTCGCTTGCCCCGTGTGCAAAGGCCCGCTCAAGCTCAGCGCCGACAAGACCGAACTGATCAGCAAGGGCGCCGGCCTGGCCTATCCGATCCGCGACGGCATTCCGGTGATGCTGGAAAGCGAAGCGCGCACCCTGACCACCGACGAGCGTCTGGATAAATGACCACAGCCTTCACCGTTGTCATCCCGTCGCGGTTCGCCTCGACCCGTCTGCCGGGCAAGCCGTTGCTGGATATCGCCGGCAAACCAATGATCCAGCATGTCTGGGAACAGGCGAGCAAAAGCAGCGCGACCCGCGTCGTGGTTGCCACCGATGACGCGCGCATCGTCGAGGCGTGCAAAAGCTTTGGCGCCGAAGTGGTGCTGACCCGTGAAGATCACAACTCCGGCACCGATCGTCTGGCCGAGGTCGCGGCTAAACTGGGCCTTGCGCCTGATGCGATCGTGGTCAACGTCCAGGGCGATGAGCCGTTGATTCCGCCGAGCGTGATCGATCAGGTCGCCGCTAACCTTGCCGCTCACACCGAAGCGCGCATGGCCACGCTGGCTGAGCCGATCGAAGACGTGGAGACCCTGTTCAACCCCAACGTGGTCAAGGTCGCCAGCGACATCAACGGCCTCGCGCTGACTTTCAGCCGCGCGACCTTGCCATGGGCTCGCGATGCATTTGCCAAGAGCCGCGAGCACCTGCCGGAAGGCGTGCCCTATCGCCGCCACATCGGTATTTATGCCTATCGCGCCGGGTTCCTCCACGACTTCGTGAGCTGGGGGCCGTGCTGGCTGGAAAACACCGAATCCCTCGAACAACTGCGTGCCTTGTGGCACGGCGTGCGTATCCATGTTGCCGACGCGCTGATCGCGCCGCCGACCGGTGTCGACACCGTCGAAGACCTTGAGCGGGTTCGTCGCCTGCTGGGGGCCTGATGCGCGTTCTGTTTGTGTGCCTGGGCAACATCTGCCGTTCGCCCACCGCCGAAGGCGTGTTGCGCCACAAGTTGCGTGAAGCCGGGCTGGCGGATGTGGTCGAAGTGGCCTCCGCGGGCACCGGTGACTGGCACGTCGGCAACCCGCCGGACAAGCGCAGCCAGGCCGCGGCGAAACTGCGCGGTTATGACTTGTCGACGCAACGCGCGCAGCAGGTCAGCCGGGCCGATTTCGCCAGCTACGACCTGATTCTCGCCATGGACAACAGCAATCTGCGCAACCTCAAGGCCCTGCAGCCGTCCACCGGCAGAGCCGAGCTGGATCTGTTTTTGCGTCGTTATTCCGGGCTGGTCGATGAAGTGCCGGACCCGTATTACGACGGTGATCAGGGTTTCGAGCAGGTGCTCGATCTGATCGAAGCGGCCTGCGACCAGTTGCTGATCGAAGTGAAGGGCCGTTTATGAGTTTGCAGGTCCAACCGCAAGTATCGTTGCAGGCCTTCAATACGTTTGGCGTCGATGTGCGCGCGCAGCTGTTTGCCGAAGCCCACAGTGATGACGATGTCCGCGAAGCGCTGGCCTATGCCGCGTCCCATGACGTGCCGTTGCTGGTGATCGGCGGCGGCAGCAACTTGCTGCTGACGGCGGATATTCCGGCGTTGGTATTGCGCATGGCCACGCGCGGCATCCGCGTGCTCAGCGACGATGGCAGTCGCGTGGTGGTCGAGGCGGAAGCGGGCGAACCGTGGCATCCGTTCGTGCAGCACACGCTGGCCCAGGGTTTTGCCGGGCTGGAAAACCTCAGCCTGATTCCCGGCACCGTCGGCGCCGCGCCGATGCAGAACATCGGTGCCTATGGCGTCGAGATCAAGGATGTCTTCGCTGGGCTGACTGCGCTGGATCGCGAGAGCGGCGAGCTGCGGGATTTCAGCCTGGAACAGTGCAACTTCGGCTACCGCGACAGTGTGTTCAAGCAGCAGCCGGGACGTTGGCTGATCCTGCGGGTGCGCTTCAAGCTTGATCGCGCCGCGCACCTGCATCTGGAATACGGCCCGGTCCGTCAGCGCCTGAGCGAGCAGGGCATCGAGCAGCCGACGCCCAACGACGTCAGCCGCGCCATCTGCAGCATCCGCAGCGAAAAACTGCCGGACCCGGCGGTGCTCGGCAATGCCGGCAGCTTTTTCAAGAATCCGCTGGTGCCTGCCGCTGTGGTCACGCAGATCAAAGCGCAGTACCCGGATCTGGTGGCTTACCCGCAAGCCGATGGGCAGATGAAACTGGCCGCTGGCTGGCTGATCGAACGCGCCGGCTGGAAGGGTTTTCGCGATGGCGATGCCGGCGTGCACATGTTGCAGGCGCTGGTGCTGGTCAACTACGGCACGGCCACCGGCCTGCAACTGCTCGACCTGGCGCAACGTATCCAGAAAGACATCGCCGAACGCTTCCATGTCGAACTGGAAATGGAGCCCAACCGCTATTGAGGCTACGCTTGCCATAAGCCATTCAAAGCCCTGCACTGATGAAAAAGTGCAGGGCTTTTTTGTTAATGCTGGGTTAACTTAGCGAGCTAACGATACCAACCATTTGCTCCACCCAAAGGCCCGGTGCAGGCGTTCCCGTCGGCGCAAGAGAGCCTGATTAGCCTGAGTCGATCTGCGCGAACCCACCGCTGATTTCCGGCGGCAGATTGCTCGGCCCCATAACCACTAAAAAATATGCGGGCGTGCCCATGATTACCCTGAAACTCAACGGTCAAGACCACTCCCTCGATGTCACCGAAGACATGCCGCTGTTGTGGGCGATTCGTGACGTCGCCGGTTACAACGGCACCAAATTCGGTTGCGGCATGGGCCTGTGCGGCGCCTGCACCATCCATATCGACGGCTTGCCGGCACGCAGTTGCATCACGCCGATCGGCTCGGTAATCGGCCAGAACGTCACCACCATCGACAATCTCCACGCCGACCCGGTAGGCAAGGTCGTGCAGCAAGCCTGGCTCGACAGCGCCGTGGCTCAATGTGGTTATTGCCAGGGCGGGCAGATCATGTCGGCCACCGCTCTGCTGAAAACCAACCCGAACCCGAGCGACGAGCAGATCGAAGAAGCCATGGTCGGCAACATCTGCCGCTGCGGCACCTACAACCGGATCAAAACCGCGATCCGCCAGGCCTCCACCCACCTGAAGGAGGTGAAGGCATGAGCCGTGTCCCGAATGATTTCGCCCTGAGCAACCTCAGCCGCCGTGGTTTTCTCAAAGGCGTCGGTGCCACTGGTGCGCTGGTCCTCGCCGCGAGCTGGGGCTGGCAGGATGCGCTGGCCGATGACGCTGCGAAGAAGTTTGGCGCCGATGGCATGCCCAATGGCTGGATCGACGATCCCAAGGTCTACGTGAGCATTGCTGCCGATGGCAGTGTCACCGTGGTGTGCAACCGTTCGGAAATGGGCCAGGGCGTGCGCACCAGCCTGAGCATGGTAGTGGCCGATGAACTCGAGGCCGATTGGGCTCAGGTCAAAGTGCAGCAGGCGCCGGGTGACGAAGTGCGCTTCGGCAACCAGGACACCGATGGTTCGCGCAGCATGCGTCACTGGTACGAGCCGATGCGTCGTTGCGGCGCCGCCGCGCGGAACATGCTTGAACAGGCGGCCGCTGCGCAGTGGAAAGTGCCGGTTGGCGAATGCCATGCGCAACTGCACAAGGTCATTCACAAACCGTCCGGCCGTGAACTGGGCTACGGCGAACTCGCCGCTGCCGCCAGTGCGCTGGCAGTACCGGCACGTGACAGCCTGCGACTCAAGCAGCCGTCGGAATTTCGCTACATCGGTAAGGAAGGTACCAAGGCCATCGACGGTGCCGATATCGTCAATGGCCGCGCAGTGTACGGCGCCGACGTGCATTTCGACGGCATGCTCTACGCCACTATCGCTCGCCCGGCAGTGTACGGCGGCAAGGTCAAAAGCCTCGATGACAGCGCCGCGCTGAAAGTCCCCGGCGTGCTAAAAGTCATGCAGATCGAAGGTCGGCCGTTGCCGTCGGAGTTCCAGCCACTGGGCGGCGTTGCGGTTGTGGCCAGCAACACCTGGGCGGCGATCAAGGGCCGCGAGGCGCTGAAGATCGAGTGGGATGACGGACCGAATGCCAGTTATGACTCGATTGCCTATCGCAAGGAACTTGAAGCCGCGTCGCTGAAGGCCGGCAAAGTGGTGCGCAACACCGGTGACATCGACAAGGCCTTCAGCGGCGCCGCCAGCACTCTCGAAGCCTCGTATTACCTGCCGCACCTGGCGCAGGCACCGATGGAACCGATGGTTGCTATCGCCCGTTACAAGGACGGCGTCTGCGAAGCCTGGGCGCCGAGTCAGGCACCGCAGGTCACCCGCGAGCGCATCGCCGAGCGCCTGGGTGTGCCGTTCGAAAAGGTCACCTTCAACGTAACGCTGCTGGGCGGTGGTTTCGGGCGCAAGTCCAAACCGGACTTCGTCGTCGAAGCGGCGATTCTCGCCAAGGAATTTCCGGGCAAGGCTGTACGGGTGCAGTGGACCCGCGAAGACGACATCCACAATTCGTATTTCCACACTGTGTCGGCGGAATATCTCAAGGCGGGTATCGACAAGAACGGTATGCCGTCCGGGTGGCTGCATCGCACCGTGGCGCCAAGCATCACCGCGCTGTTTGCGCCGGACATGAACCATGAGGCGGCGTTCGAGCTGGGCATGGGCTTTACCAACATGGCCTACGCGATTCCCAACGTGCGCCTGGAAAACCCCGAAGCCAAGGTACACACGCGGGTCGGCTGGTATCGCTCGGTGTCGAACATTCCCCACGGCTTTGCGATTCAGAGTTTCGTCGACGAACTGGCGCACAAGGCCGGGGAAGATCCGCTCAAGTATCAGATCAAACTGCTCGGCCCGGATCGTCAGATCGATCCACGCACCTTGAGCGAAGAGTGGAACTACGGCGAATCGCCCGAGCGTTATCCGATCGACACCGGACGCATGCGCACGGTGCTGGAAACTGCCGCCAAGGCTGCCGGTTGGGGGCGCAAACTGCCCAAGGGCCGTGGTCTCGGTCTGGCGGTGCATTACAGCTTCGTCACCTATGTCGCGGCAGTGATCGAAGTCGAGGTCAAGGACGACGGTTCGCTGATCGTGCACAAGGCCGACATCGCCGTGGACTGTGGGCCGCAGATCAACCCTGAGCGCATCCGTTCGCAGTTCGAAGGCGCGTGCGTCATGGGCCTGGGCAACGCCGTGCTCGGTGAAATCAGCTTCAAGGACGGCAAGGTCCAGCAGGACAACTTCCATATGTACGAGGTCGCGCGCATGTCGCTGGCGCCCAAGGAAGTCGCTGTGCATCTGGTGACGCCGCCGGGTGAGGTGCCGTTGGGTGGCGTCGGTGAGCCGGGTGTGCCGCCGATTGCCCCGGCGCTGTGCAATGCGATCTTCGCCGCGACCGGCAAGCGCATCCGCAATCTGCCGGTGCGGTATCAGTTGCAAGGCTGGCAGAAGGCGCAAGCGTAATGGATAGCGTCGATCTCAACGTCCTGCGCAGCGTCCTCGAGTGGCGCCGCGCAGGGCAGCGGGTGGTGCTGTTCAGCGTGGTGCAGACCTGGGGCACCGCGCCGCGCTCGCCCGGCGCCATGCTCGCCTTGCGCGAGGACGGCGTGGTGATCGGCTCGGTGTCGGGCGGCTGTGTCGAAGATGACCTGATCGCGCGGCTGCACGACGGCCGCATCGCCACCGATGGTCCGCCAGTGCAGATGATTACCTACGGCGTGACCCGCGAGGAGGCCGCGCGTTTCGGCCTGCCTTGCGGCGGCACCCTGCGCCTGACCGAAGAGCGCGTCGGTGACCCGGCGTGGGTCGCCGAGCTGCTGCAGCGTTGCGAAAACCATGAAATCGTTGCCCGAGAACTGAACATCGAAACCGGCGAGGTGCGACTGGCTCCGGCGAATAAAACCGATTCGCTGGTGTTCGACGGCAAGGTTTTGCGGGCGATTTACGGCCCGCGCTGGCGCTTGTTGCTGATCGGTGCCGGGCAGTTGTCGCGCTACGTCGCCGACATGGCGCGGCTGCTGGATTTCGAAGTGCTGATCTGCGATCCGCGCACCGAGTTCGTTTACGGCTGGGAAGAGCAGCATGGCCGTTTCGTCCCCGGCATGCCGGACGAGGCGGTGTTGAACATCCACACCGACGAGCGCACGGCGATCGTCGCCTTGACTCACGATCCACGCCTGGACGACATGGCCTTGCTCACTGCGCTTGACTCGCCGGCGTTCTACGTCGGCGCGCTCGGTTCGCGAGTCAACAGCCAGAAGCGCCGGGAAAATCTGGCTCAGCTAGGCTTGTCGCAAGCGTCGATTGATCGCCTCCACGGACCGATCGGCTTGCACATCGGCAGTCATTCACCGGCCGAGATTGCCTTGTCGTTGCTGGCGGAAATTGTCGCGATCAAGAACGGTGTGGAGCTGAAACAGAAAAAACCGCTGGAGGGTGCATGAGCCAATCCATCGCAGTGATTGTGCTGGCGGCGGGCGAGGGCAAACGCTTTCGCCAGATCGCCGGCCCCGACAAAGACAAATTGCTCGCTGACTGCACCGGGCGTGACGGCGCCTTGCGCTCGGTGATCGAGCAGGTGCTGGTGAACCTGCCGGCCAGTCTCGACAAGCGCGTGCTGGTCACGACCGAGGCTCGACCGCAGGCGATGCGCATGGCTCAGGCTTACGGCTGCGACGTGGTGTCGATCGAATCGACCGGCATGGGCGACAGCATTGCCGCAGGTGTTGCCGCTTGCCCGGAGGCGGATGGCTGGTTGATTGTGCTCGGCGATATGCCGTTTATCTTGCCTTCGAGTATCGAGCGAGTGGTTGCGGCGATGGCTGATGACGCGGTGAGCGTGCCGGTGCTGGATGGCGAATTTGGCCATCCCGTGGGGTTTGGTCGTTCGTTTGGCGCGCAATTGCAGGCGCTGACCGGCGATCGTGGCGCACGGCCGTTGTTTGCGCAGGGTAGGGTGGTGGAAGTGGCGGTGGATGATCCAGGGGTGTTGTGGGATATCGATGTGCCTGAATCTTTGGTATTTCCTCAGCCCTGAGCCGTGTTGAAATTCCTTGTGGGAGCGAGCCTGCTCGCGAATGCGCTGGTTCAGTTACATGAATAGTGTCTGCCCCAGCGTTTTCGCGAGCAGGCTCGCTCCCACAAAGGTTGCGGATGATGCTGGAATTTCAGGCATAAAAAAGCCCCGCCAGGCTTTCACCAGGCGGGGCTTTTTATCGGCTTCAGGAATTACACGAGTGGTTTAGGCTCGTGCTCTTTTTCCTGGGCCTCTTCGCGCTGTTCAACCGCGTCCTGAACGGAGCGTGGTGCTTCAGCGATCACCGCTTCTACCGATGCTTCTTCCGCGACCGGGGCAGGGGCTGCCTCGGTCACTTCAGCTGCAGGGGCTGGTTCGGCTGCGACTGGAGCCGCAGCAGCAGCCAGTTCGGCTTCCTTCTGCAGACGCTCGGCTTCACGCTTGCGACGACGCACTTCACGCGGATCGTTTGGCGCGCGGCCGTTTGGCGTCAGGGCGCTGACCGGAGCCGGAGCTTCAATCACAGGGGCTGGCGCTTCGACTGCGGCTGGCGCTTCTTCAACCTGAGCTTCGGCAACCGGAGCTTCAACCACTGGTGTCGGCGCTGGCTCTGCTGCTGCAACTACTGGCTCGGAAACCATGGCTTGCGGCACTTCGGCTTCAGCGACTGGTGCTGGTGCTTCGGTGACGGCTGGCTCGGCAACCCAGTTGAACGCAGTCTGCTCTTCGCGAACTTCACGCACGGTTTTGGTCACGTTTTCGCTGACGGTTTCTACCGCTGGCTCAGTGACGGCCGCTGGTGCTTCGACGACAGCTTCCGGTTCGGCAGTTGCTTCAGCCTGAGGTTGAGCTTCGCGGACCGGAGCGACTTCGATTTCCGGTGCAGCAGTCACTTCCACTGGTGTGGTGGCTTCGACAGCCGGCGCTTCGACTGGAGCAGTTTCCAGTGTGGCGGCGGTGGCGCGTTCAGCCTGCTCGTGGGCTTGGGCTTCTGCCGGAGCGCTGATGGTGCTGCTGGCAACAGCGGCGGTGACGGCCAGGCCAGCGGCCAGATCGGCAGTGCTTGGCTCGCCAGCGTTTTCAGCGGACTCGGATTCTTCCGAACCTTCGATCACGTTGCCGTTGGCATCACGTTGCCGCTCGCGACGGTTGCTGCGACGACGCTGGCCACGGGAGCGACGACGTGGACGATCGCCTTCGGCGTTGTCCTGACCGTCTTCCGGCAGTTGCTCTTCGTTGTTGCTGTTCACTTCTTCTTCAGCGACGGCAGCAGCGGCCTGCTCGGCACGCGGTTGACGCTCTTCACGCGGTGGACGCGGAGCGCGTTCTTCGCGTGGCTGACGGGCCGGACGCTCTTCAGCGGTCACGGCAGCAACAGCTGCGGCTGCGGCTGGCGCGGCGTCCAGCGGCTCGCGCAGTTCACGCACGCGTTCTTCACGCTCGCCACGCGGCTTGCGATCTTCACGCGGGGCGCGCGGTGCACGTTCTTCACGCGGGGCACGTGGTGCGCGCTCTTCGCGGGCTACCGGCGCTTCGCTGCGGGTTTCACGCGGCTCGCGGGCTTCACGTGGCTGGCGCTCTTCGCGCGGCTCGCGTGGTGCGCGCTCTTCACGTGGAGCACGTTCTTCGCGCGGCTTGCGTTCTTCATCGCGGCGACCGTTACGGTTGCGGCTCTGCTGACGACCGTTGCGGCGCTCTTCGTTGCGGGCAGGACGCTCGGTGGCAGCCGGTTTCGCAACCGCGACCGGTGCGGCTGGCTCTTCCTTGGTGGCGAACAGGCTGACCAGCGACTTCACCAGGCCCTTGAACAGGCTAGGCTCAGGTGCGGCAACCGGTGCAGGAGCAGGTGCGGCAGGTGCAACTTCAGTCGGCACCGGTGCATTGGCACGGGCCGGCGCAGTTTTCACTGCAGCTTCCTGGCGAACCAGAGTGCGGGTCGCAGCGGCTGGCTGGACTTCTTCGACTTCGGCAGCGGCCGCAGCGATTTCGTAGCTGGACTGGTTGGTCGCGGCTTCCGGGCTGTCGTCACGCAGACGCTGAACTTCAAAGTGCGGCGTCTCGAGGTGATCGTTCGGCAGAATGACGATACGGGCACGGGTGCGCAGTTCGATCTTGGTGATCGAGTTGCGTTTTTCGTTGAGCAGGAACGCAGCGACCGGGATCGGCACTTGCGCGCGAACTTCGGCGGTGCGGTCCTTCAGGGCTTCTTCTTCGATCAGGCGCAGAATGGCCAGCGACAGCGATTCAACGTCACGGATGATGCCGGTGCCGTTGCAACGCGGGCAGACGATGCCGCTGCTTTCGCCCAGCGATGGACGCAGGCGCTGACGGGACATTTCCAGCAGGCCGAAACGCGAGATACGACCGATCTGCACGCGGGCGCGGTCAGCTTCCAGGCATTCGCGGACTTTCTCTTCCACGGCGCGCTGGTTCTTGGCCGGGGTCATGTCGATGAAGTCGATGACGATCAGGCCGCCGATGTCGCGCAGGCGCAACTGACGGGCGATTTCTTCGGCGGCTTCAAGGTTGGTCTGCAGAGCGGTTTCTTCGATGTCGCTGCCTTTGGTGGCGCGCGCCGAGTTGATGTCGATGGACACCAGGGCCTCGGTCGGATCGATGACGATGGAGCCGCCGGAAGGCAGTTCGACGACGCGCTGGAACGCGGTCTCGATCTGGCTTTCGATCTGGAAACGGTTGAACAGCGGCACGCTGTCTTCGTACAGCTTGATCTTGCTGGCGTACTGCGGCATCACCTGGCGAATGAAGGTCAGGGCTTCGTCCTGGGCTTCAACGCTGTCGATCAGCACTTCGCCGATGTCCTGGCGCAGGTAATCGCGGATGGCGCGGATGATCACGTTGCTTTCCTGGTAGATCAGGAATGGCGCGGAGCGATCCAGCGAGGCTTCTTTGATGGCGGTCCACAGTTGCAGCAGGTAGTCGAGGTCCCACTGCATTTCTTCGCTGCTGCGGCCCAGGCCGGCAGTGCGCACGATCAGGCCCATGTCGGCTGGAGCAACCAGGCCGTTCAGCGCTTCACGCAGTTCGTTGCGCTCTTCGCCTTCGATGCGACGGGAGATGCCGCCGGCACGCGGGTTGTTCGGCATCAGTACGAGGTAACGACCGGCCAGGCTGATGAAGGTGGTCAGGGCGGCGCCCTTGTTGCCACGTTCTTCTTTCTCGACCTGAACGATGACTTCCTGGCCTTCGCTCAGGACGTCCTTGATGTTGACGCGGCCTTCGGGGGCTTTCTTGAAGTATTCGCGGGAGATTTCTTTGAGGGGCAGGAAGCCGTGGCGCTCGGAGCCGAAATCGACAAAGGCAGCCTCAAGGCTTGGTTCGATGCGAGTGATGCGGCCTTTATAGATGTTGGCCTTCTTCTGCTCGCGTGCACCGGATTCGATGTCCAGGTCGTAGAGGCGCTGGCCATCTACCAGTGCAACACGCAACTCTTCGGGTTGAGTTGCGTTAATCAGCATTCTTTTCATGTAGTACCGTCGGTTTCCGGGCTGCCGGAAACGGCGTTCGGCACACACGACTTCTCACGGTCGGTGTCAGGTGCGTCGGGAGTGGTTGGCCATTCCCGTGTCCAGCGATGTGCGGCCAATTGGGCCGATACCGCGACGTACGCGTCCTGCTTGCTGTGGCTACTTAAGCACTCAGTCAGGAGGAGGAATCAACCAGCGGCTGTGGACGAGATGAAGCGTCTTGATCAAAGCTTGTTGCTACACAGTCCGGCGGTTGTGCATCTCCACCCTACACGTATCCCTGATAATTCGGGTGCTGCCGCGCGCAGAATCCGCAGCGGGTTGGCATTTACCGTGAGCTCCGAAAGGGGAAGTCACGCATCATGGCTAATTCAGGCGATGTTTCCGAAGCAATCGCTCGGGGTCATTCGCAGTCGACTGCACTTTGTGAACTGGCCTTGAATGTTGCCTGCCGGGCGAGTCAGAACTCTGCACGGCGGTGTAATTCAGGCCTCATGTCACCTGCGCTCGTTACAACCGCAAACTCCACCGTTACGTAGCGAAAGCCCCGTAGGACGGCCTCGCGCCCTGGTGAATTGCGTTGGTCAGGGCCGGTCTTTGACCGTGGTTCCGCTGTCCAGGCCGCTTTTGGCGGCGTTCGCGACTATAGCAGCAATGATTAAGTGCTTCAATTCCATAAAAATTGTTATCATCCGCGGCATGACAACTACTGCCCCTTCGACTCCAGGCGTTCAACTGCTTGAAGTCTCGCCGGAGTATGCCGGCCAACGAATCGACAACTTTCTCCTCGCCCGGCTCAAAGGCGTGCCCAAGACCTTGATTTACCGCATTTTGCGCAAAGGCGAAGTGCGTGTGAACAAGGGGCGGATCAAGCCCGAATACAAGCTGCAGGCCGGCGATATCGTACGCGTGCCGCCGGTTCGCGTGCCTGAGCGCGACGAACCGGTGCCGCTGGCCCAGGGGCTGTTGCAGCGCCTGGAAGCCTCGATCGTCTTCGAAGACAAAGCCCTGATCGTGATCAACAAGCCCGCCGGCATTGCGGTACATGGCGGCAGCGGGCTGAATTTCGGCGTGATCGAAGCCTTTCGTCAGTTGCGTCCCGACGCCAAGGAGCTGGAGCTGGTTCACCGTCTCGACCGTGACACCTCCGGCCTGCTGATGATCGCCAAGAAGCGCAGCATGTTGCGCCACCTGCACGAGCAGTTGCGCGGCGATGGCGTCGACAAGCGCTACATGGCGCTGGTCCGTGGCAACTGGGCAACCTCGATCAAGCAGGTTCGCGCACCTTTGCTCAAGAGCAACCTGCGCTCCGGCGAGCGGATGGTCGAAGTCAATGACGAGGGCAAAGAAGCCCTGACGCTGTTCAAGGTGCTGCGCCGCTTCGGTGATTTTGCCACCATGGTCGAGGCGAAACCGGTTACCGGTCGTACCCACCAGATTCGCGTGCACACCTTGCATGCTGGCCATTGCATTGCCGGTGACAGCAAATATGGCGACGAGGATTTCACCAAGGAAATCCGCGATCTGGGTGGCAAGCGCTTGTTCCTGCACGCCTACATGCTGACCGTGCCGCTACCCGACGGCGGCAAGCTGAATCTGCAAGCGCCCGTCGATGAAATGTGGGCCAAGACCGTGGAGCGATTGAGTGCGCCCATCTGATTACAAACTGCTGATTTTCGACTGGGACGGCACTCTCGCCGATTCCATCCATCGGATCGTCGAGGCCATGCACTCGGCGTCCGGGCGTTCCGGTTTCGAGCTGCGCGATGACTTCGCCGTCAAAGGCATTATCGGTCTCGGCTTGCCGGAAGCGATTCGTACGCTGTATCCGGAAATCAGCGATGCAGAAATGCTCGCGTTTCGCGAGTACTACGCCGATCACTACATCGCTGCCGAAGCCGTGCCTTCGCCGCTGTTCGAGGGCGTGGTCGAGTCGATGGCATCGTTTCGTGAGCAGGGTTATCACCTGGCGGTAGCGACGGGCAAGAATCGTCGCGGACTGGATCGGGTGCTCAAGGCCAATGGCTGGGAAGATTATTTCGATATCACCCGCGCCGCCGATGAAACTGCCAGCAAGCCGCACCCTCTGATGCTTGAGCAGATCGTCAGCCACTGTGGCGTACGCCCGGAGCAGGCGTTGATGGTCGGTGATTCGTCGTTCGA
This sequence comes from Pseudomonas sp. Sample_9, assembly GCF_004307535.1. Classification (NCBI taxonomy): domain Bacteria; kingdom Pseudomonadati; phylum Pseudomonadota; class Gammaproteobacteria; order Pseudomonadales; family Pseudomonadaceae; genus Pseudomonas; species Pseudomonas sp. Sample_9. Next base: position 35,356 of record NZ_RAZO01000339.1, on the reverse strand, counting down.
TCTGCTGATGGCGCGCAACGCGGGGATGGATTCGGTGGCGGTCAGTTATGGCGCGCAATCGATCGAGTCCCTGCAACAGTTCGAGCCGCGCCTGTCGATCGACCGTTTTTCTGAATTGCACGCCTGGCTGGGTCAGCGGGCTTAATACGTTTTTGCTGGGGTAGATGGCATGACCGACGAATGGAAAGCACCGGCCAAGGCAAGTGCCGACGACGGTGACGCGAAAAGCTGGAAGCTGTTGGAAAAGACTTTGCTGGCCGGCGTGCAGGAACAACGCCGTTCGCGGCGCTGGGGGATTTTCTTCAAGCTGCTGACGTTTGTTTATCTGTTTGTTGCGCTGCTGCTGTTCACGCCGCTGATGGACATGGAAAAAAGCGCCACCCGCGGTCCGAACTACACGGCGTTGATCGAGATCGACGGCGTGATCGCCGACAAGGAACCGGCCAGCGCCGACAATATCGTTGGCAGCCTGCGTGCGGCGTTCGAAGACAAAAAGGTCAAGGGCGTAGTCCTGCGCATCAACAGCCCGGGCGGCAGTCCGGTGCAGTCCGGTTATGTCTATGACGAGATCAAGCGCCTGCGTGCGCTGCATCCGGAGATCAAGCTCTACGCGGTGATTTCCGATCTTGGTGCTTCGGGCGCCTATTACATCGCCAGCGCGGCGGATCAGATCTACGCCGACAAGGCCAGTCTGGTTGGCTCGATCGGCGTGACGGCGGCGGGTTACGGTTTCGTCGGCACCATGGAAAAACTCGGCGTTGAGCGCCGCACCTACACCTCGGGCGAGCACAAGGCATTCCTGGATCCGTTCCAGCCGCAAAAGCCTGAAGAAACCGCATTCTGGCAAAGCGTGCTCGACACCACGCACAAGCAGTTCATCAACAGCGTCAAGCAGGGGCGTGGTGATCGCCTGAAGGACAAAGAGCATCCGGAGCTGTTTTCCGGGCTGGTCTGGTCGGGTGAGCAGGCGCTGCCGCTGGGCCTGATCGATGGCTTGGGCAGTGCCAGTTCGGTGGCGCGTGATGTGATTGGCGAGAAGGAGCTGGTGGACTTCACCGTGCAGGAATCGCCGTTCGATCGTTTCTCGAAAAAGCTCGGCGCCAGCGTGGCCGAGCAGTTGGCGATGTGGATGGGTTTCCACGGGCCTTCGTTGCGGTAAATTGCCGGTAGATCAAAAGATCGCAGCCTGCGGCAGCTCCTACAGGATTAATGTTCGCCCGCTTTTTTTTGCGGTGACGCCGATTCTGTAGGAGCTGCCGAAGGCTGCGATCTTTTGCTTTTAAGGGATTTGCACACCTTCGGTCAGCAACATATCGATCAGGCGAATCAGCGGCAGGCCGACCAAGCTGGTGGCGTCCGGACCTTCGGTCGATTGAAACAGGCTCACGCCCAGTCCTTCGGCCTTGAAGCTGCCGGCGCAGTCGTACGGCTGCTCGATGCGCAGGTAGCGTTCGATGCGCGCCTGATCCAGCTGACGCATGTGCACGGTAAACGGCACGCAGTCGACCTGGCATTGCCCGGTCTGGCTGTTGAGCAGTGCCAGGCCGGTCAGGAAGGTCACGCTCGCGCCGCTGGCCGCCATCAATTGCTCGCGAGCCTTTTCGAAGGTGTGCGGCTTGCCGATGATCTGTTCGCCGAGGACGGCGACCTGATCCGAACCAATGATCAGATGAACAGGGTGGCTGTCCGCCAGGGCGCGGGCTTTTTCCTCGGCGAGGCGTTTGACCAGATCGATCGCGGACTCGCCCGGGCGGTGGCTTTCGTCGATGTCCGGCGAGCTGCAGACGAACGGCAGGTGCAGGCGGGCGAGCAATTCACGGCGATAAGTCGAGCTTGAAGCGAGTAATAAAGGCAGCATGGACGTCTCCTGAGGCAGGTGCGGATTCTAGCGGAGGCGCGCAAGTGACGGACAGGGCACAATTTCCTTTGACATGGGTGGGTGCATCCCTATAATGCTGCGCCTATGTTGAATGACCCGATTCCACCTCACGTTGACCCGCGCAAATTGGCTGACCGTGGCACCACCCTTCAAGGTGAACTGCTGCTGGCCGATTTGAAGAGACTCTGCGACCCGCTTTCCGACGATGTCGGTACGGTGCAGGCCAAATTCGTTTTTGAACGAGATGAACGTAAGTCTGTGGTCATCCACAGCTTTATCGACACCGAAGTCAAAATGGTTTGCCAGCGTTGTCTTGAGCTGGTCACCCTGCCGATCCACAGCGAATGCAGTTACGCGGTGGTGAAGGAGGGTGCGAATACCCAGTCGTTGCCGAAAGGTTATGACGTGCTGGAACTGGGCGAAGATCCATTGGATCTGCAGTCACTGATCGAGGAGGAGCTTCTGCTCGCCTTGCCCATTGTGCCTGCTCATCATCCGGAAGAATGCCAGCAGCCGGCGGGAGCAGATGAGCCCGAACCGAGCGAGGACGAGGTAACGCGGTCCAACCCGTTCAGTGTATTGGCGCAGTTAAAGCGTGACCCAAACGTTTAGGAGTTAATCAATTATGGCTGTTCAGCAGAACAAAAAATCCCGCTCTGCCCGTGACATGCGCCGTTCGCACGACGCTCTCGAGGCTAGCACCCTGTCTGTAGAAAAAACCACTGGTGAAGTTCACCTGCGTCACCACGTATCGCCAGAAGGCGTATACCGTGGCCGTAAAGTGATCGACAAGGGCGCTGACGAGTAATCACTTGTCTGCTCAAGTCATCGCGATTGACGCAATGGGCGGGGACTTCGGTCCCCGCAGCATTGTTCAGGCCAGTCTCGCTTGCCTGTCTGCTACCCCCTCGCTGCACCTGACCCTCGTCGGTCAACCCTCCCTTCTTGAAGAACTGATCCACGGCCAGTCGGCTGCCGATCGCGCGCGCCTGACGATTGTTGCGGCCAGCGAAGTCATCACCATGGACGAAAAACCTGCCCAGGCCCTGCGTGGCAAGCCGGATTCGTCGATGCGTGTGGCCCTCGAACTGCTGCGCGATGGCAAGGTGCAGGCCTGTGTCAGTGCCGGCAATACCGGCGCGTTGATGGCCTTGTCGCGATTCGTCCTGAAGACATTGCCCGGCATTGATCGTCCGGCCATGGTCGCGGCGATTCCGACGCAGACCGGTTATTGCCAGTTGCTCGATCTGGGCGCCAACGTCGATTGCAGTGCCGAGCACCTGTTGCAGTTCGCGGTGATGGGTTCGGTGGCCGCGCAGACCCTGGGTATCGCCCGTCCGCGTGTGGCACTGCTGAACATCGGCACCGAAGACATCAAGGGCAATCAGCAGGTCAAACTGGCCGCCACGCTGTTGCAGGCTGCGCGTGGGATCAACTACATCGGGTTTATCGAAGGCGACGGCTTGTATCGCGGTGAGGCCGACGTGGTGGTGTGTGACGGCTTCGTCGGCAACATCCTGCTCAAATCCAGCGAAGGTCTGGCGACGATGATTGCGGCGCGCATCGAGGCGTTGTTCAAGAAAAACTTCGCTTCGCGCGCTGTCGGCGCTCTTGCGTTGCCGTTGATGAAACGTCTGCAGGCTGATCTGGCCCCGGCGCGACATAATGGCGCAAGCTTTCTCGGACTGCAGGGCATCGTCGTGAAAAGCCACGGATCGGCCGGGGTGCAGGGCTTTCAGAGTGCCATTCAACGGGCGTTGATCGAGATTCAGGAGAACCTGCCCGAGCGTCTCCACGGTCGTCTGGAGGAGCTGTTGTCTTAGGCGTTTTCGTCGGACAATGCTTAAATGTGACCGCCCGGTTCAAAGGGCCATCCAAACTGTCAGTTTCTGGCGTCCCCAACGGGGCGTTATTTTCCGACGACAAGATCATTAGGGGCTTGTTACATGTCTGCTTCCCTCGCATTCGTCTTTCCAGGACAGGGTTCGCAGTCCCTCGGCATGCTGGCCGAGCTGGGCGCGCAACATCCGCTGATCCTCGAAACCTTTCAAGAAGCCTCTGCTGCGCTGGGCTACGATCTGTGGGCACTGACCCAGCAGGGCCCGGAAGAGCTGCTCAATCAAACCGACAAAACCCAACCGGCCATTCTGACCGCTTCGATCGCCCTGTGGCGTCTGTGGCTGGCAGATGGCGGCGCGCGTCCGGCGTTTGTCGCCGGCCACAGCCTGGGTGAATACAGCGCGCTGGTTGCTGCCGGCAGCCTGAGCCTGGCTGACGCGGTCAAGCTCGTCGAGCGCCGTGGTCAGTTGATGCAGGAAGCGGTGCCGGCCGGGCAGGGCGGCATGGCCGCGATCCTCGGCCTGGAAGATGCCGACGTGCTGGCTGCCTGCGCCGAAGCGGCGCAAGGCGAAGTCGTCAGCGCAGTGAATTTCAACTCGCCGGGCCAGGTGGTGATCGCCGGCGCCAAGGCGGCTGTCGAGCGCGCCATAGAAGGCTGCAAGGCCCGTGGCGCCAAACGCGCCATGCCGTTGCCGGTGAGCGTGCCGTCGCACTGCGAACTGATGCGTCCGGCTGCCGAGCGCTTCGCCGAATCCATCGCCGCCATCGACTGGCAGGCGCCGCAGATCCCGGTGGTGCAGAACGTCAGCGCGCAAGTGCCGGCCGATCTGGAAACCCTCAAGCGTGATCTGCTCGAACAACTCTACAAGCCGGTGCGCTGGGTTGAATCGGTGCAGACCCTCGCCGCTAAGGGCGCCACCAATCTGGTCGAATGTGGCCCGGGCAAGGTCCTTGCCGGCCTGAACAAGCGTTGCGCCGAAGGCGTTTCGACTTCCAACCTCAATACCCCAGATGCCTTCGCTGCCGCTCGCGCAGCGCAGGCCTGAATCAGGAGAAACTTGCATGAGTCTGCAAGGTAAAGTTGCACTGGTTACCGGTGCAAGCCGCGGCATCGGCCAGGCCATCGCGCTGGAACTGGGTCGTCAGGGCGCCATCGTGATTGGCACCGCGACCTCCGCGTCGGGCGCCGAGCGGATTGCCGCGACCCTGAAGGAAAACGGTATCCAGGGCGCCGGTTTCGAGCTCAATGTCACCAGCGACGAATCGGTCAGTGCCGTGCTGGCAGGCATTCAGGAGCAGTTCGGTGCGCCGGTGGCGATTCTGGTCAATAATGCCGGTATCACCCGCGATAACCTGATGATGCGCATGAAAGACGACGAATGGTACGACGTGATCGATACCAATCTGAACAGTCTGTATCGCCTGTCCAAGGGCGTTTTGCGTGGCATGACCAAGGCGCGTTGGGGTCGAATTATCAGTATTGGTTCGGTGGTGGGTGCCATGGGCAACGCCGGCCAAGTAAACTATGCAGCCGCCAAGGCCGGTCTGGAAGGTTTCAGCCGGGCGATGGCGCGTGAAGTCGGTTCGCGTTCGATTACGGTCAACTCGGTAACCCCTGGGTTCATCGACACCGATATGACCCGCGAGCTGCCTGAAGCACAGCGTGAAGCCTTGCAGACGCAGATTCCGCTGGGTCGTCTGGGGCAAGCTCAAGAGATCGCGTCCGTGGTCGCTTTTCTTGCATCCGACGGTGCGGCATACGTTACCGGGGCTACAATCCCGGTGAACGGTGGGATGTACATGTAAGTAAAATGTGACGGATTGCTTCAAAAAAATGTCATACGAGCTGTCTAAAATCCGTTATAAAGCTGCAATCTATTTATAGGCAGAGGGTCGCAGGGTTTGAGGAGTGAAGCTTTCAGTTGAAAAACTGAAAAGGCTTTCTATACACTTACCCACCGGCCAGCTGCCTGAATTTGTCCATTAGGAGTGAAAACAAGGTATGAGCACCATCGAAGAGCGCGTCAAGAAAATCGTTGCCGAGCAACTGGGTGTTAAGGAAGAAGAAGTGGTCAACACCGCTTCCTTCGTAGAAGACCTGGGTGCCGACTCCCTTGACACCGTTGAGCTGGTGATGGCTCTGGAAGAGGAATTCGAGACCGAAATCCCTGACGAAGAAGCTGAAAAGATCACTACTGTACAAGCTGCAATCGACTACGTTACCAGCCACCAGGCGTAACAGTTTGTAATCGTTGCTTGCTGTCATGGAAAAACCGCACTGCCATCATGGCGTGCGGTTTTTTCTTTAGGCCTGATGCAAAGTCGTCATTTGAAAAAGGAGAGTGCTGTGTCGCGTAGACGCGTCGTAGTCACCGGTATGGGTATGTTGTCGCCACTGGGCACGGATGTGCCGAGCAGTTGGCAGGGCATTCTGGCTGGCCGCAGTGGCATTGGTCTGATCGAACACACCGACCTTTCTGCCTATTCGACCCGCTTTGGCGGTTCGGTCAAAGGCTTCAATGTCGAGGAATACCTGTCGGTCAAGGAAGCGCGCAAGCTCGACCTGTTCATTCAGTACGGCCTCGCCGCAGGCTTTCAAGCCGTGCGCAACGCCGGTCTGGAAGTCACTGATGCCAACCGTGAACGCATTGGCGTGGCCATGGGTTCGGGTATCGGCGGTCTGACCAACATCGAAGAGACCAGCCGCACCCTGCACGAGACCGGCCCACGGCGGATCTCGCCGTTCTTTGTGCCTGGCTCGATCATCAATATGATTTCCGGTTTCCTGTCGATCCATCTGGGCGCACAGGGACCCAACTACGCCATCGCCACCGCGTGCACCACCGGTACGCACTGCATCGGCATGGCGGCGCGCAACATCATGTACGACGAAGCCGACGTGATGATTGCCGGCGGTGCGGAAATGGCTGCCTGCGGTCTGGGCATGGGCGGCTTCGGCGCGTCCCGTGCGCTGTCGACCCGCAACGACGAGCCGACCCGCGCCAGCCGTCCGTGGGACAAGGGGCGTGACGGATTTGTCCTGTCCGACGGCGCCGGTGCGCTGGTCCTCGAAGAACTCGAACACGCCAAGGCCCGTGGCGCGACGATCTACGCCGAGCTGATCGGTTTCGGCACAAGTGGCGATGCGTTCCACATGACCTCACCACCCGCCGATGGCGCCGGTGCCGCGCGCTGCATCACCAATGCCCTGCGCGATGCGAAAATCAACGTCGACCAAGTGCAGTACATCAACGCCCACGGCACCTCGACCCCGGCCGGCGACCTTGCCGAAGCCAATGCGATCAAGTCGGTGTTCGGCGATCACGCCTACAAGCTGGCGGTCAGCTCGACCAAGTCGATGACCGGCCACCTGTTGGGTGCGGCGGGCGCGGTCGAGGCGATCTTCAGCGTGCTGGCGATCAACAGCCAGGTGGCGCCGCCGACCATCAACCTCGATGAGCCGGACGAAGGCTGCGATCTCGATTTCGTCGCGCACACCGCGCGTAACATGGACATCGATGTCGTGCTGTCCAACTCCTTCGGTTTTGGCGGCACCAACGGCACGCTGGCGTTCCGCCGGTTCGCCGGCTGATGGACAGCTGGGTCGACGGTCAACCGGCTGACGCGCTGTCGCTGAAAGATCGCGGCCTGGCTTACGGCGATGGTCTGTTCGAGACCATTGCCGTGCGCAGTGGACAGCCGGTCCTGCTGGATCGACACCTGACGCGCCTGGCCGATGGCTGCGCGCGTCTGGCCATTGCGACCGATCTCGAGCTGGTTCGCCATGAGCTGCTCAGCTATGCCGCTGCGATGGGCGAGGGTGTGCTCAAGCTCATCCTCACGCGTGGCGACGGCTTGCGTGGTTATGCGCCCGATCCTGCGGCGCAGGGCCGACGCATTCTGCAAGGCAATCCGCCGGCGGCTTATCCCGCTACCCATGCCGAGCACGGCATCCGCCTGTTTCCCTGCAACACCCGTTTATCTACGCAGCCGTTGTTGGCCGGGCTCAAACATCTGAATCGACTGGAGCAGGTACTCGCCCGCGCCGAATGGCAGGACAGCGAGCATGCCGAAGGCTTGATGCTCGATCAGACCGGGCGCGTCGTCGAAGGTGTGTACAGCAATATTTTCCTGGTGCGCGACGGTGGCTTGATCACGCCCGACTTGAAGCGCTGCGGCGTCGCTGGGGTGATGCGCGCGGAAATATTGTTTCAGGCCGAGTCACTGGCCATCCCCACGCAAATCGCCGATATCAGCCTCGAACAGCTGCAATGGGCTGATGAAGTGTTTGTCTGCAACAGCGTTTATGGCGTCTGGCCGGTACGCGCCTGTGCTGCACTGAGCTGGCCGGTTGGCCCGCTCACCCGTAAACTGCAAACCATTGCCCGCGCGCTACTGGATGCTTGATTCGTGAGACGTAAATTTTTGCTGCTGCTGGAAACCGGACTGGTTCTGGCAGGGCTGCTGTTGGGCGCCAGCGCCTGGAAAATTCATTCGGCGCTGGAACAGCCCCTGAACATCCCGCAGGAACAACTGCTGGATGTGCCGAAAGGCTCTACACCGACCCGTACCTTCCTTGAACTCGAAACCGATGGCGTCATCAAGGACGCGTTCTGGCTGCGCGTCTACTGGCGCTTCAATCTTGCCGGTACACCGATTCACAGCGGCGAGTACCGCATGCAGCCGGGCATGACCGTCAACGGTCTGATCGATTCGTGGAAGCGCGGCGACGTGGTTCAGTACAGCCTGACCCTGGTCGAAGGCTGGACTTTCCATCAAGTGCGCGCCGCCCTGGCCAAGGACGACAAGCTCGAGCAGACCCTCAACGGTCTGAGCGACGGCGACGTCATGGCCAAGATTGGCCACAAGGGCTTGTTCCCTGAAGGCCGGTTCTTCCCGGACACCTATCGGTTCGTGCGCGGTATGTCCGATGCCGAGCTGCTGAAGAAGGCCTTTGACCGCCTCGACGAAGTGCTTGCCAAAGAGTGGGCGCAGCGATCTGCCGATGTGCCTTACAGCGAACCTTATCAAGCGCTGATCATGGCCTCGCTGGTCGAGAAAGAGACTGGCGTTCCGCAGGAGCGCGGGCAGATTGCCGGAGTGTTCGTACGGCGCATGGCGCTGGGCATGCAGTTGCAGACCGATCCGACAGTGATCTATGGCCTCGGCGATCGTTACACCGGCAAGCTGACCCGCGCGCATCTGAAAGAACCGACACCCTATAACACCTATGTGATTCCCGGTTTGCCACCGACGCCGATTGCGATGGTCGGGCGCGAAGCGATTCATGCTGCGCTCAACCCGGTGGAAGGCAGCAGCCTGTATTTCGTCGCCCGTGGCGATGGCAGCCATGTGTTCTCCGATGATCTGGATGCGCACAACAACGCGGTGCGCGAATACCAGCTCAAGCGCCGTGCGGATTACCGTTCCAGCCCGGCACCAGTAACTGCCCCGGCCACCGATGAGGCGATTCCGGCGGCCTCGCCGAACACCGCGCCCGAGGCGCTGCCGCAAGTTCCGCCGCAGGAACCTGCGCCAACACCGGAACCGGACGCCGCTGCACCACAGAACGCGCAATGACTTTGATGAAGGACTGCCTGTGACTGGCTTGTTTATTACCCTGGAAGGCCCGGAAGGCGCGGGCAAGAGCACCAACCGCGAATACCTCGCCGAGCGCCTGCGCGCCGCCGGTATCGAAGTGCTGCTCACCCGTGAGCCTGGCGGTACGCCGCTGGCCGAGCGGATTCGTGACGTATTGCTGACCCCGGCCGACGAAGTGATGCATCCGGATGCCGAGCTGCTGCTGGTGTTCGCCGCACGCGCCCAGCATCTGGCAGAGGTGATTCGTCCGGCGCTGGCCCGTGGCGCTGTGGTGCTGTGCGATCGTTTCACCGACTCGACATACGCCTACCAGGGCGGCGGTCGCGGTTTGTCGCTTGAGCGCATCGCCACCCTGGAAATTTTCGTGCAGGGCGACTTGCGGCCCGATTTGACACTTATTTTCGATCTGCCCGTAGAGATCGGTCTGGCCCGCGCCAGTGCCCGTGGCCGACTGGACCGTTTCGAACTCGAAGGCCGGGCGTTTTTCGAGAACGTGCGCAATGCGTTCCTGAAGCGCGCCGAAGCCGACCCGTCGCGTTACGTGCGCATCGATGCCGGTCAGCCATTGGCCAAGGTCCAGCAATCGCTGGACACCTTGCTGCCGAATTTGCTGGAGCTGGCCCGTGGCTGAGGCCTATCCATGGCAGGACAGCCTCTGGCAGCAACTGGCCGGACGCAGTCAGCATGCCCACGCGTATCTGCTGCACGGTCCGGCCGGGATCGGCAAGCGTGCGCTCGCCGAGCGTTTGATGGCCAGTCTGCTGTGTCAGCGCCCGACGCCCGAGGCGTGTGGCGAGTGCAAATCCTGCCTCCTGCTCAGGGCCGGCAGCCATCCGGACAATTATATTCTCGAACCGGAAGAGGCGGACAAGGCGATCAAGGTCGATCAGGTTCGTGATCTGGTCAGTTTCGTCGTGCAGACCGCGCAGCTCGGCGGGCGCAAGGTGGTGTTGATCGAGCCGGTCGAGTCGATGAACATCAACGCTGCCAACGCCTTGCTCAAAAGCCTTGAAGAGCCGTCCGGCGATACGGTGCTGCTGTTGGTCAGCCACCAGCCGAGCCGTTTGTTGCCAACCATCAAGAGCCGTTGCGTGCAGCAGGCCTGCCCGCTGCCGGGCGAGGCGATGAGCCTGCAATGGCTGGCCCAGGCGCTGCCGGATTGCTCGGAAGAAGAACGCGTCGAACTGCTGACGCTGGCCGCCGGGTCGCCGCTGATGGCCGTCAGCCTGCAATCGCAAGGTGTGCGTGAACAGCGCGCGCAAGTTGTCGAAGGCGTGAAGAAGTTGCTCAAGGGCCAGCAATCGCCGACGCAACTGGCGGAAGAGTGGAAAAGCATTCCGATGTTGCGTCTGTTCGACTGGTTCTGCGAATGGTCGAGCCTGATCCTGCGCTATCAACTGACTCAGGACGAAACCGGCCTCGGCCTGGCAGATATGCGCAAGGTCGTGCAGTACCTGGCGCAGAAAAGCGCGCAGGGCAAAGTGCTGGATATTCAGGACTGGATTCTCGCCCAACGGCAGAAAGTGTTGAGCAAGGCCAACCTCAATCCGGCCCTGTTGCTGGAAGCATTGTTGGTGCAATGGGTGGGATTGCCTGGTCAAAGATAAGAATGTGTACCTAGACTCTGAAGATCAGCAGTGGAGGTGAACATGATTGAACCTGTCAGCCCGGGGCCGCGTAACGGCATTTTGTCCCTGACCATCAAGGACAAGTCGGTCCTTTACGCCGCCTACATGCCGTTCATCAAGAATGGTGGCCTGTTCATCCCGACCAACAAAAGCTACCGGTTGGGCGACGAGGTGTTCATGCTTTTGCACCTGATGGACGAAGCGGAGAAAATTCCGGTCGCCGGCAAAGTCGCCTGGATCACCCCGAAAGGTGCACAAGGCAATCGCGCCGCCGGTGTCGGCGTGCAGTTCAATGACGGCGACGACACTGCGCGCAGTCGCATCGAAACTCATCTGGCCGGAGCGCTGAAATCCGACCGTCCCACTCATACGATGTAAGTTGCAGTCCTTTTTATGCTCGTAGATTCCCATTGTCACCTTGATCGTCTCGACCTCGCCGCCCATGGCGGCTCGCTGGATGCCGCACTCGCTGCGGCCCGCGAGCGTGGGGTCGGACATTTTCTGTGCATCGGCGTCAGTGCCGACAACGCCGCCGACGTCAAAGCTCTCGCCGAGCGTTATGCCGATGTCGATTGCTCGGTCGGTGTGCATCCGCTGGATGTGCAGCCGGGCGCGGCACCAGCGCTGGACTGGCTGCTGCACGAACTCGATCACCCGAAAGTGGTGGCGATCGGCGAAACCGGCCTCGACTATCACTACGAGCCGGAAGCCGCCGAGTTGCAGCAAGAGTCGTTTCGCCTGCACCTGCAAGCGGCGCAGCAGACCGGCAAACCGGTGATCATCCACACCCGTGGCGCCCGTGCCGACACCCTCGAACTGCTGCGCGAAGCGGCGTTGCCCCAGGCGGGTGTGTTGCATTGCTTCACCGAAGACTGGGACATGGCCAAAGCGGCGCTGGACATGGGCTATTACATTTCCCTGTCGGGCATTGTCACGTTCCGCAATGCCGACGCCTTGCGTGATGTGGCGAGCAAAGTGCCGGCCGATCGCCTGCTGGTGGAAACCGACTCGCCGTATCTGGCGCCGATCCCGTATCGCGGCAAGCCGAACCTGCCCCAGTACGTGCGCGAAGTGGCGGAGTTTCTGGCGATGCTGCGTGGTGAGAACTACGAGCGCTTTGCCGAGCAGACCACAGAGAACTTTAAGCGTCTGTTCCCGCTGGCGAGTGTTAAATCTGCGCTGTGACGGCAGGCCAAATCGCAGGCAAAAAAAACCCGGGTTCTGGGGGGTGAATCCGGGTTAAGACCATTAGGAGTAAAACAAAGGCACGCGGTCCGTTGGTACCTTTACCGGCACGACACTTGGGGGAGATGTCGCCCGACAGTTCAAGTATTGATCAGTCTGGCGTGCAGTCCAGTGAGCCGGTCGGGGTTTTTAAACAAATTTGGAATACGTTTGCTTCAGTTGAGTTCTCATTGCACCTGAATCGTTCTCGAAATGAACAAGAAACACAGATTTGGTCGATGAACCGTGCTTTTTTGCGCAAGTTAGGCATAATACGCGGCTTCGAATTTTGACCCTTCAGACCTTTTTCTTATGCATAAAGAACCTCGTAAGGTCCGTGAATTTCGTCGCCGCGAGCAGGAAATTCTCGATACCGCGCTCAAGCTGTTCCTCGACCAGGGTGAAGACAGTGTCACCGTCGAGATGATTGCTGATGCCGTGGGTATCGGCAAAGGCACGATCTACAAGCACTTCAAATCCAAGGCGGAGATCTACTTGCGCCTGATGCTCGACTACGAGCGCGATCTGAACGAGCTGCTGCATTCGGCGGATGTCGACAAGGACAAGGAAGCTCTGTCGCGCGCCTACTTCGAATTCCGCATGCGCGACCCGCAGCGCTATCGCCTGTTCGACCGCCTCGAAGAGAAAGTGGTCAAGGGCAATCAGGTGCCGGAGATGGTCGAGGAGCTGCACAAGATCCGTGCCTCGAACTTCGAACGCCTGACGCTGCTGATCAAGGGTCGCATCAGCGAAGGCAAGCTCGAAGACGTGCCGCCGTACTTCCACTACTGCGCATCCTGGGCGTTGGTGCACGGCGCGGTGGCGCTGTATCACTCGCCGTTCTGGAGCAATGTGCTGGAAGATCAGGAAGGCTTCTTCCAGTTCCTGATGGACATCGGCGTGCGCATGGGCAACAAGCGCAAGCGCGACCCGGAAACCCCGAGCACATAAGTCATTCAGCGGGCTGATTGCGCCGTGTTTTCACAACATGGCGCAATAGCGCAGGAATATACTCAGGCATAGGGCTTGCTAAAACCTGATTTCTCAGTCAAGTTTTGCTCGCTCGATTTTCTTTCGCCGGAGTGTTTCATGATCGTTGACCGTCAAGGCAGGCGTTTTCGCAATCTGCGCATCAGCCTGACCTCTGCCTGCAATTACGCCTGTACCTACTGCGTGCCCAACGGCAAGCGGTTGGTCGCTGCGCAGGATGAACTGTCGGCCGAAGCCATGGCACGCGGCGTCGAATACCTGATCGAAGCCGCCGGCATCGAGCGCCTGCGCATCACCGGCGGCGAGCCACTGGTCAGCCCCAAACTCGAATCGTTCATGACTGCCGTCGGCCAGATGGGCCTCGACGACATCAGCCTGACCACCAACGGTCAACTCCTCGCGAAAAAACTGCCGCTGCTGGTCGATGCCGGTCTGCGCCGGATCAACGTTTCCCTCGATACCCTCGATGCCGCTGCTTTTCGCAGCATCGCCCGTGGCGGCGATCTGGCCAGCGTGCTCGATGGCATGGATCAGGCTGCCGCCGCCGGGATGAAGATCAAGGTCAACATGGTGCCGTTGCGCGGGCAGAACCTCGATCAGGTCATGCCGCTGCTTGATTACTGTCTGGAGCGCGGCTTCGAACTGCGTTTCATCGAGCTGATGCGCATGGGCCACCTGGCTAAGGATTCCAATGCCTTCCTGCAGCAGTTCGTCAGCCTTGAGAAGTTGCTCGGCCTGATCGGCGAACGTTATGAATACGCCCAGACCGACGCACCGGTGGACGCCACTGCCGTGCGCTATGCGATTCCCGGTCGCGGCAATTTCGGGGTGATCGCCAACGAAAGCGTGCCGTTCTGCCGCACCTGCTCGCGTTTGCGCCTGTCATCGACCGGTTGGCTGCATGGCTGCCTGTCGTCGAGCAACCGCCACTATGTCGGCGATCTGCTCGACAAGCCGCGCCATCAGGCATTGCCAGCGCTGCAACGTTTGCTGGTCAAGGCGTTGGGTGACAAGCAGGAGGTGGCGTTCTCTGGCGGCGCTACTGTCATGAAGATTATTGGCGGCTGATCGGCCGCTTTCGCGAGCAGGCTCGCTCCCACAGGGGAAAGCCTTTTACTGAATTTGCCGAGCTGGCGCAAAAGCTGCATCCAACGGCCATTCGCCGGTTTTCCGACACCGGCTTCTGGAGGAATAGGATGCGTAGCCTGGTTTTGCTGCTGGCCGTTTTGGCGCTTGGCGGCTGCATGAATGTCAGCGATATGGCCGAAGGCACTCGCTATCACATGAGCGATGCGGGGCTTCTGGACCACAGCGACAGCCGCCGGGTGAACAATATCCGCATCCAGCCGGACTCGTTCATCTTCATCGCCCAGGGCGCGTTCGCACCGCCGGGTGGTTCCTATCCACGGCCGAACGTGGTCGCCGAAGAAGCCTTCAAGGGCTTTGTCGAATATTTCCCGATGGTCCGCCGCGCCCGTGCGCCGGAAGGCCTCGACCAAGCCATGGGCGAAGCCCGTGATGCCGGCGCGCATTACCTGCTCTACACACGTTTCGCCAAGGCTGACGACCGCATCGGCAACTCCGATGAGTGGCTGGACCAGGAAGCCGTGGATCGCCTCGGTATCGACGGCGGCGTGATTCAGATCATGTTGATCGAGACCAGCACCCAGTATTTGATTGATACTGCACGGATCAAGAGTCGTGGCGGTTTACTGACGTTCCATGACTCCAAACCCGAAGACCTCATCGGTCCGCCGCTGGCGCAATACGCACGCAGCCTGCTGGGGATCGGCGACCAGTAATCAAGGAGTACGCCATGAGTGACCCGCAAACAGCCAATGACCTGCTGGGGCAGATCCCCAAGACCAAAGGCCTGCCACCGGTGCATTTGTGGAACCCGGATTTCTGCGGTGACATCGACATGCGCATTGCCCGCGACGGCACCTGGTACTACCTGGGTACGCCGATCGGGCGCAAGCCGATGGTCAAACTGTTCTCCACCATCATCCGCCGCGACGGCGATGATTACTTCCTGATCACCCCGGTCGAGAAGGTCGGGATCAAGGTCGATGATGCGCCGTTCGTAGCGGTTGCCCTGGAAGTGCAAGGCGAGGGCGAGGGCGAGGCGCAGGTTTTGCGCTTTACCAGCAACGTCGAGGAGACCATCGAGGCGGGGGCTGAACATCCCATCCGCGTGGAGATCGATCCTGAGACCCAGGAGCCTGCGCCCTATGTGCATGTGCGCAGCAACCTTGAAGCGCTGATTCACCGCAATGTGTTTTACCAGTTGGTGGAACTGGCGGTGAGCCGCGAGATCGATGGTCAGCGCTGGTTGGGCGTGTGGAGTGGCGGCGAATTCTTTCGCATCGGCCTGGAGCCCTGACTCAACATCAAAATGTGGGAGCGAGCCTGCTCGCGAACGCGGTGTATCAGTCGCCAGCAATGTTGACTGACACGGCGCTTTCGCGAGCAGGCTCGCTCCCACAATGGTTTGTGCAAGCTGAAAAAATCCGATTGACTGTTAATCGTATGATGATTAGCGTAGGCACCCATCGCGATTCGCCTTGAGGTGTTCATGTCCAGCAGCTTTCATGCGTCGACCGTTGACTGGCTGGGCAGCTGGATTGCTGCCGGTCAGGTCAAGCCGGGGCAGACCATCAAGGTCGAGGCGGATCTGGGCGAGCAGCTTGGTGTCAGCCGCACGGTGATTCGCGAAGCGATCAAAACCCTCGTCGCCAAAGGCATGCTCGAAGTCGGGCCGAAAGTCGGCACGCGAGTGTTGCCGGTCCGGCGCTGGAATCTGTTCGATCCGCAAGTGGTCGGTTGGCTATCGCGCAACGGCTTGCCGGAAAACTTCGTCGATGACCTGCTGGATTTGCGCCGCACCATCGAGCCGATGGCGGTGCGCTGGGCCTGTGAGCGCGCAACGCCGGAGCAGATCGAAGCGGTGCAATTGGCTTTCAACGCACTGGAACGTGCCGTTGACAGTGGCATCGATTACAACCGTGCCGACCAGGCTTTCCACGAATGCATCCTGGCCGCCAGCCATAATCAGTTCATCGAACAAATGGTCCCGGCCCTCGGCGCGTTGCTGGCGGTGTCGTTCGAAGTCTCCGCCGCCGACCCCGATGAACTGCGCCGCACCTTGCCGATCCATAAAGACATGGCCGATGCCATCGCCGCGCGCGATTCGACCCGTGGCGTGTGGGCGTGCATGACCTTGATCGACAACGCCGATCTGGCGATAAAACGCTTTTATCCGAAAGTCATGGCCAGTAGAAAAGCTAGCTGAAAATGTCGAGACATCCTGTGGGAGCGAGCTTGCTCGCGAATGCGTCAGGTCAGATAAATCATCATTGACTGACACTCCGCCTTCGCGAGCAAGCTCGCTCCCACAGTAAAACAACAACTCAGAAGGACTTGATATGCCGTTCACCGCCCTGACCCAACACCGCGCGCAACTCGGCGAAGGCCCGTTCTGGGATGCGCCGACCCAAGCGTTGTACTGGGTCGATATCGCCGGTAAACAAGCGTTGCGCCTGATCGGTCAGAACGTGCAGATCTGGCAGATGCCCGAGCACATCTCCGCCTTCATTCCTTGCGCCAGCGGCGATGCACTGGTGACGTTGAGCAGCGGTGTCTATCGGCTGGATCTCGATTCGCCCGGGCTTGAGCCACGCTTGACACTGTTCTGCGTCGCCGACCCGCAACCGGGCAACCGCCCCAACGAAGCCCGTTGCGATGCCTTGGGCCGGTTGTGGTTGGGCACCATGCAGAACAACATCGGCGAGCACGGCGAGGATCTGCCGCTGGTGCGCCGTTCCGGTGGCCTGTTCCGTATCGATCCCGATCAGCGCGTGACACCGCTGTTGCTCGGTCTGGGCATTCCCAATACCTTGTTGTGGAGCGACGACGGCACCACGCTGTTGTTTGCTGAAAGTCTCGACAGCACGCTCAATCGATATTTCATCCGCACCGACGGCAGTCTTGATGCGCCGCAGGTGTTTTACTCGTCCGATCAACACGGTGGTCCCGATGGCTCTGCGATGGACGCCGAAGGCTACGTGTGGAATGCACGTTGGGACGGCAGTTGCCTGCTGCGCCTGACGCCGGACGGGCAGGTGGACCGCAAGATCGATCTGCCGGTCAGTCGCCCGACCAGTTGCGTTTTCGGTGGCGAAGACCTGAAAACCCTGTTCATCACCAGCGCGAAGAGTCCACTGAATCATCCATTGGATGGCGCGGTGCTGAGCATGCGCGTCGATGTTGCAGGAAAACTCTGTACGCGTTTTGCTGGTTAGATCCCAAAATATGGGATGCAAAATTATATATTGAGATTATTTGGCGGTCGGGTTTATAGTCGGCTCCAGCAGTAACACGCACTCACACTTAAAAAGAACAAAACAGGTGAAGTGATGCAGCGAATTCTTCTCGCCCGCGCAAGCGGGATCCGCCTTTCGTCACGGCTTGATGCCGGCGGCGACGCTTGCCTGTTTGTTTTCCCCAGCCGTCAGAACCGGACATCGACCGATGCCCGGTTTTTTTGCGCCTGCGTGCAGGAGGCCTGAGCCATGGCTGAAGCGCTGACATTGCCGCAAATGCCGGCGCCGCCGAAAGGCGAGCGCCTGAAAAACAAGGTCGTGCTGCTGACCGGGGCCGCTCAGGGCATCGGCGAAGCCATCGTTGCCGCGTTCGCCTCGCAGCAAGCCAGATTACTCATCAGCGATATCCAGGCCGACAAGGTCGAGCAGGTCGCCGCTCACTGGCGCGATCAGGGCCATGACGTACAGGCGCTCAAGGTCGACGTATCGAATCAGCAGGATCTGCATGCCCTGGCCCGACGCGCCGTGGAATTGCATGGCCGCATCGATGTGTTGGTCAACTGTGCCGGGGTCAATGTGTTCCGCGATCCTTTGCAGATGACCGAAGAGGACTGGCGCCGCTGCTTTGCCATCGATCTGGACGGCGCCTGGTATGGTTGCAAAGCCGTGCTGCCGCAGATGATCGAGCAGGGCGTGGGCAGCATCATCAACATCGCCTCGACTCATTCCAGCCACATCATTCCCGGCTGCTTTCCGTACCCGGTAGCCAAGCACGGCTTGCTCGGCCTGACCCGTGCACTCGGCATCGAATACGCGGCCAAGGGCATTCGCGTCAACGCCATCGCGCCGGGCTACATCGAAACGCAGCTGAACGTCGATTACTGGAACGGCTTTGCCGACCCACACGCCGAACGGCAGCGCGCCTTCGACCTGCATCCGCCCAAGCGCATCGGCCAGCCGATCGAAGTGGCAATGACGGCGGTATTTCTGGCCAGCGATGAGGCACCGTTTATCAACGCTTCGTGCATCACCATCGATGGTGGCCGCTCGGTGATGTACCACGACTGAATAAAACGGATTTCCAGCGCTGAACTACGCTTGAAATCCAATCATCATACGATATGACTATTTTCAAACAGCTTCACTGAGAACACGCTTCAACGCTTTTCAAACCTTGCTCAAAAAAAATAACAAGGAGTCATCTGATGAAACGTCGTTTCGGGATTCGTACCCTGTGCAGCACTGCCCTGGCGGTCACTGCGTTCAGCCTGAGCAGTGCGCTGCTCGCCGCCGACGCGGTGAAGATCGGTTTTCTGGTCAAGCAGGCCGAAGAACCGTGGTTCCAGACCGAATGGGCTTTTGCCGAAAAAGCCGCCAAGGACAAAGGCTTTGAACTGATCAAGATTGCCGTACCGGATGGCGAGAAGACCCTCTCGGCCATCGATAGTCTGGCCGCCAACGGCGCCAAGGGTTTTGTGATCTGCCCGCCGGACGTGTCCCTCGGCCCGGCCATCATGGCCAAAGCCAAGATCAACGATCTGAAAGTGATTGCCGTCGACGACCGTTTTGTCGACGCCAACGGCAAATTCATGGAAGACGTGCCGTACCTGGGTATGGCCGCGTTCGAAGTCGGCCAGAAGCAGGGCGCCGCCATGGCCGCCGAAGCGAAGAAGCGCAACTGGGACTGGAAAGACACCTACGCGGTGGTCAACACCTACAACGAACTCGACACCGGCAAGAAGCGCACCGACGGTTCGGTCGATGCCCTGAAGAAGGCCGGCATGCCGGAGGACCACATCCTCTTCGCCGCGCTGAAAACCCTCGACGTACCGGGCAGCATGGACGCCACTAACTCGGCGCTGGTGAAACTGCCGAGCGCGGCGAAAAACCTGATCATCGGCGGCATGAACGACAACACCGTGCTCGGTGGCGTGCGCGCCACCGAAGCGGCCGGTTTTGCCGCGAGCAACGTGATCGGCATCGGCATCAACGGCACCGACGCCATCGGCGAATTGAAAAAGCCTAACAGCGGCTTCTTCGGTTCGATGCTGCCAAGCCCGCACATCGAGGGCTACAAGACCGCCGAGATGATGTACGAGTGGATCACCGCTGGCAAAGAGCCGCCGAAGTACACCGCCATGGATGACGTCACCCTGATCACCCGCGAAAACTTCAAGCAAGAGCTGGAAAAAATCGGCTTGTGGAACTGAGGGAGCGACGGCCCGGGCAGCCGGGCCGTTTTTCGGTGTGAAGAGGTGGCTTTATGCACGCGCAAGTACAGACACAAGAACAACACGGCGCCAGCGGCAGCCTGCGCTTCAACGGGATCGGCAAGACCTTTCCCGGCGTGAAAGCGCTCGACGGCATCAGCTTCGTCGCCCACCCCGGCCAGGTTCATGCCTTGATGGGCGAGAACGGCGCGGGCAAATCGACCCTGCTGAAGATCCTCGGTGGCGCTTACATTCCGAGCAGCGGCGAGCTGCAGATCGGCGAGCAGGCGATGGCGTTCAAGTCCACCGCTGACAGCATTGGCAGCGGCGTGGCGGTGATTCACCAGGAACTGCATCTGGTCCCGGAAATGACCGTGGCCGAAAACCTGTTTCTCGGTCATCTGCCGGCCAGTTTCGGTTTGATCAACCGCAGTGAACTGCGGCAGAAAGCCTTGAGTTGCCTGAAAGGCCTGGCCGACGAAATCGATCCGCAAACCAAGGTCGGACGCTTGTCCCTCGGCCAGCGGCAATTGGTGGAAATCGCCAAGGCGCTGTCGCGCGGCGCACACGTTATCGCTTTCGACGAACCGACCAGCAGCCTATCGGCACGCGAGATCGATCGCTTGATGGCGATCATCGGGCGTCTGCGCGACGAAGGCAAAGTGGTGCTCTACGTGTCCCATCGCATGGAAGAAGTCTTCCGCATTTGCGACGCCGTCACCGTGTTCAAGGACGGCCGCTACGTGCGTACCTTTGAGGACATGAGCCAGTTGACCCACGATCAACTGGTGACCTGCATGGTCGGTCGCGACATTCAGGACATCTACGATTACCGCCATCGCCCGCGTGGCGCCGTGGCGTTGAAGGTCGATGGTTTGCTCGGCCCGGGCCTGCGCGAGCCGATCAGTTTCGAAGCGCACAAGGGCGAAATCCTTGGCCTGTTCGGGCTGGTCGGGGCAGGGCGCACCGAGCTGTTTCGCCTGCTCAGCGGCCTGGAACGCAACACCGCCGGCCGTCTCGAATTGCGCGGTCATGAGCTGAAACTGCGCTCGCCCCGTGACGCGATTGCCGCCGGCATTCTGCTCTGTCCTGAAGACCGCAAGAAGGAAGGCATCATCCCCCTGGCCAGCGTTGCCGAGAACATCAATATCAGTGCCCGTGGTGCGCATTCCGGGCTCGGCTGCCTGATTCGCGGCTTGTGGGAAAAGGGCAACGCCGACAAGCAGATCAAGGCCCTGAAAGTGAAAACCCCGCACGCCGGCCAGCAGATCAAATTCCTTTCCGGCGGCAATCAGCAGAAGGCCATTCTCGGTCGCTGGCTGTCGATGCCGATGAAAGTCCTGCTGCTCGACGAACCGACCCGTGGCATCGATATCGGCGCCAAGGCCGAGATCTACCAGATCATTCATAACCTCGCCGCCGACGGCATTTCGGTGATCGTGGTGTCCAGCGATCTGATGGAAGTGATGGGCATTTCCGACCGCATCCTGGTGCTGTGCGAAGGCGCCCTGCGCGGCGAAGTCAGCCGCGACCAGGCCAATGAATCCAACCTGCTGCAACTGGCTTTGCCACGCCACCGCGCTGACGGCGTGGCGAACTGAGAGGTGACTATGATGACTACGCAAAACGAAACCCTGCCGACCGAGCGCAAACCGCTGGACATGCGGCGCTTCCTTGATGACTGGGTCATGCTGCTGGCGGCGATCGGCATCTTCGTCGCCTGCACGCTGCTGATCGACAACTTCCTCTCGCCGCTGAACATGCGCGGTCTGGGCCTGGCGATTTCCACCACCGGTATCGCCGCGTGCACCATGCTTTATTGCCTGGCATCCGGGCACTTCGACCTCTCGGTCGGCTCAGTGATCGCCTGTGCCGGCGTGGTCGCGGCGGTGGTGATGCGTGACACCAACAGTGTATTTCTCGGGGTCAGCGCGGCATTGGTGATGGGCCTGATCGTTGGTTTGATCAACGGCATCGTGATTGCCAAGTTGCGCGTCAATGCCCTGATCACAACGCTGGCGACCATGCAGATCGTGCGCGGCCTGGCCTATATCTTTGCCAACGGCAAAGCGGTCGGTGTGTCGCAGGAATCGTTCTTCGTCTTCGGTAACGGCCAGCTGTTCGGTGTGCCGGTGCCGATCCTGATCACCATTGTCTGCTTCCTGTTTTTCGGCTGGCTGCTGAACTACACCACCTACGGGCGCAACACCATGGCCATCGGTGGCAACCAGGAAGCGGCGCTGCTGGCGGGCGTCAACGTCGACCGGACCAAGATCATCATCTTCGCCGTGCACGGTGTGATCGGTGCGCTGGCGGGTGTGATTCTGGCCTCGCGGATGACTTCCGGGCAGCCGATGATTGGTCAGGGTTTTGAACTGACGGTGATCTCGGCTTGCGTGCTGGGCGGGGTTTCGTTGAGTGGCGGCATCGGCATGATCCGCCATGTGATTGCCGGGGTGTTGATTCTGGCAATCATCGAGAACGCGATGAACCTGAAGAACATCGATACGTTTTATCAGTATGTGATTCGGGGTTCGATTCTGTTGCTGGCTGTGGTGATTGACCGCTTGAAACAACGCTAACGTCAAAAGCTACCCCTCACCCCAGCCCTCTCCCAAAGGGAGAGGGGGCCGACCGAGGTGTCTTGCGTTCTACATCGACCTCAAAGATCGGGTCGATTGTGGGTTCGTTAAACAACATCAGTTCGGCGCATTTCCTGAGCACTCCCCAATCAGTTCCCTCTCCCTCCGGGAGAGGGCTAGGGTGAGGGGCTTTTGATTTTGCTCTTCCCATCGGTCACCTCCCTCAAATTTTTGTTGCCCGCCACGCACCGTTTCGGTTATCAATTTGTACATGATTAGACAGGTACGATTCGACAAGAAACAAAGGGTGGTCGACGAGCTCGTCCGACGCATCGAAAGCGGCCTCATGGAGGACGGCTTTCTGTTGCCCGGCGAACATCAGTTGGCTCAGGAATTCCAGGTCAGCCGTGGCACCTTGCGTGAGGCGCTGGCCGAACTGAAGCGGCGTAATTACATCGCCACGCAGAGCGGTGTCGGTTCCATCGTCACTTTCGACGGCGTCGCGCTGGATCAGCGCAGCGGCTGGGCGCAGGCGCTGGCCGACAGCGGGGCGCTGATCAATACCGAAGTGTTGCGTCTCGAAGCGGTGACGCGGCCAGATCTGCTGGTGCGTTTCGGCACCGATCAATTCATCACCCTCGACCGTCGCCGGCGCGCCACCGACGGTACGCTGGTGTCTCTCGAACGATCCTTGATGCCGGCCAACGGCGGCCTGGAAAGCCTGCCGCGCGTCGGTCTGATCGACAATTCCCTGACCATCACCCTGGCCGCCTACGGCTATATCGGCGAGCGAGGCGATCAGTGGATCGGCGCCGAGCCGCTGAATGCCGAAGACGCCGAGCTGCTCGGCCGTCCGGTCGGCACGGTGTTTCTCAAAGCCCTGCGCACCACCTACGACCGGCAGAACCGTTTCATGGAGCAGGTCGAAAGCCTGCTCGACCCGGTGCACTTTCGTCTGCACCTGCAATTCGGAGAATCGAAATGACCGCGCTCAACCATGCGCTTGGCGCTTTCTACGGTCTGGCCCTGGGTGACGCGCTGGGCATGCCGACGCAATCGCTTGATCGCGAAACGATCAAGGCGCGCTTCGGCCAGATCACTGATCTGCAGGACGCAGGTCCCTTGCAACCGATCGCCGCGAACATGCCCAAAGGCTCCATCACTGATGACACCGAGCAGGCGATCCTGGTCGGCGAGTTATTGGTCGAAGGTCACGGCCGTATCGAGCCGGCGGTTCTCGCCCAGCGCTTGATCGAATGGGAAGCCGAGATGCAGGCCAAGGGCTCGCAGGACTTGCTCGGCCCCTCGACCAAACGCGCCATTGAAATGATCCTCGCCGGGCATTCCCCGGAAGAAGCCGGGCGCTACGGCACCACCAACGGCGCAGCGATGCGCATCACCCCGGTGGGCATTGCCGCGAACGTGGCCGATCCGCAGCGCTTCATCGCGGCGGTCGTGCAGGCTTGCCAAGTGACGCATAACACCACGCTGGGGATTTCCAGTGCGGCGGCGGTGGCGGCGGTGGTCTCCGCTGGCATCAATGACGTCGATCTCGGCGAGGCGCTGAACCTTGGCCAGCAGATCGCTCAGCAAGCCGAAGCGCACGGGCATTGGGTGGCCGGCGGGCGCATCGCCTCGCGCATCAGCTGGGCGCGCAGCATCAGTGTCGACAGCGACAAGGCGCTGCTGGCGGATCTGCTCTACGACGTAATCGGCACATCGGTGGCTTCGCAGGAGTCGGTGGTGGTTTCATTCGCCCTGGCCCAGCAAGTGGCCATCGGTGAAATGACGGCATTCGAAGCGTTATGCATGGCTGCCAGCCTGGGCGGCGACACGGATACCATCGCGGCGATTCTCGGCGCCATGCTCGGGGCTTGCCTGGGCCTTGAGTGCTGGCCGCAGGCGATGATCGAGACGGTGAAAGCTGTTAATCAGCTGGAGCTTGAGCCTTTGGTGCAGGGGCTGTTGGCCTTGCGTTGACTGGCTGGCCTCTTCGCGAGCAGGCTCGCTCCCACAATTGGAATGCATTTCCTTGTGGGAGCGAGCCTGCTCGCGAAAGGGGCGGCGCATTTCTAAAGAATTCACACAGCAATGGATCGCACAGACAGGCCTCGGAAGGCCGGTTGTCTTGTCGTTTTGCATCATTGCCACAACCACAAAAAAGGCAAACAGGAGCATCTTCATGAGTTCATCAACCGCCGGGCAAAGCGTCGGGCAATTGGAAACCCGGGGCATCGAGCCGGTGCCGGAGGCGGAGTGCAACGGTCATCCGCTGCAACTGTTCTGGGTCTGGTTTGCGGCGAATATTTCCATCCTCGGCCTGCCGCTGGGCGCCACGCTGGTGGCGTTTCGCGGGCTGGCGATCTGGCAGGCGATCATCGTCGCGATTCTTGGTGCCGCGGGTTCGTTTGCCGTGGTCGGGATCATTTCGATTGCCGGGCGTCGTGGCCGCGCGCCGAGTCTGACGCTGTCCCGGGCAATTTTCGGCGTGCGCGGCAACATCGGCCCGACGCTGGTTTCGCTGATGTCGCGTCTGGGTTGGGAAACCGTCAACACCACCACCGCCGCGTTCGTGCTGCTGTCGCTGTGTTCGATCCTGTTCGGCTCGCCGGTCGAGGCGAAAAGTGCGCCGATACTGACGCTGATCTTTATCGCCATCTTCGTCCTGCTGACCTTGTCGGTGTCCGGCCTCGGCCACGCGACCCTGCTGGTGATCCAGAAGTGGGCGACGTACGTGTTCGGCGCGCTGAACATTCTCGTCGGTGGTTTCCTCTGCGCGACCATCGACTGGAGTGCGGTGTTCAACGCCACGCCAGCACCGCTGAGCGCAATGATCATCGGCATTGGCACCATGGCCGCCGGCACCGGTATCGGTTGGGCCAACGCTGGCGCTGACATGTCGCGCTATCAGCATCGCAGCGTCAAGGCTGTACGCCTGGTGGCGTCGGCGGCGTTCGGCGCGGGCATTCCGCTGGTGCTGTTGATCACTCTCGGCGGCTTGTTGTCGGTGGGCAACAATGATCTGGCGTCGGCGACTGATCCGATCGTGGCGATCCGCGACATGCTGCCGACGTGGATGGCCGTGCCGTACCTGATCACCGCGTTCGGCGGTCTGCTGCTGTCGAACAACCTGTCGGTGTACTCCGCCGGCCTGACCACGCTGACCCTGGGCCTGAAGGTCAAACGGGTCTACGCGGTAGTGGTGGATATCGTCGCGATCTTCGCCGGCTCGATCTACTTCATGCTGATCGCCGACAGTTTCTACGGCCCGTTCATTACCTTCATTTCCCTGCTGGCAGTGCCGATCACTGCCTGGGTCGGGATCTTCGTGGTCGATCTGATTCACCGTCACTACTACAGCCCCAAAGACCTGCTCGACGTCAGCCCGAGCAGCGCCTATTGGTATCGCGGCGGCATCGAGTGGCGCGCGTTTGGCGCCTGGGCGATCGCCATTGTCCTTGGTTTCAGTTTCACCACCATCGGCACCACGGCAGAAAATGTCTGGTTCAAGGGCTTTCTGTCCGACTCTTGGCTGGGCCACAACGGCCTCGGCTGGATCGTGACGTTCGTCGTCGCCGGTGGCATTTACCTGGTACTTGGCGGTGCGAAAGATCGCCGCGCCGCGCAACCCGAGAATGCTCATGCCTAAGATGTTGCACACCGGCCAGGTCATCATCGACCTGGTCATGGCCGTGGATAAACTGCCGCAGGTTGGCGGCGATGTGCTGGCGCAGTCGGCGGGTTTCGAAGCCGGCGGCGGTTTCAACGTGATGGCCGCTGCGGTGCGCAACGGCCTGCCGGTGGTCTATCTCGGTCGCCATGGCACGGGGCGTTTCGGTGACCTGGCGCGCCAAGCGATGCAGGCGGAAGGTATCTGCATCGGCATCCGCGAACCGGCCGAGCGCGATACCGGTCTGTGTGTGGCGCTGACCGATGCCTCGGCTGAGCGCAGTTTCATTTCCTATATCGGCGCTGAAGGTGAGGTGACCGAGGACGATTTGAACAGCGTGGCTGTCGAGCCCGGCGATTACGTTTATCTCAGCGGTTACAGTCTGCTGCATGAGGGCAAGGCGCAGGCGTTGCTCGACTGGACGCTGGCGCTGCCTGCGGCGGTCAATGTGGTGTTCGACCCGGGGCCGTTGGTGGAGTCACCTGACGCGCCGATGATGCAAACGTTGTTGCCACGCATTGATGTGTGGACCAGCAATAGCGTCGAAGCGCTGCGGTTTACCGGGGCTGATGAGATTGGCGCGGCGATGGATCGTCTTGCGAAATTGCTGCCGGAAAATGTGCTGATGGTGGTGCGCGACGGGCCGCAGGGTTGCTGGATTCAACAGCGTGGCGAGCGCCGACAAGTGCCGGGGTTTGCTGTCAAAGCAGTGGACAGCAATGGCGCCGGTGATGCGCATGCCGGGGTGTTTGTTGCTGGATTGGCGCAGGGGCTGGAAACGCCGGAAGCGGCGCGGCGGGCCAATGCGGCAGCGGCACTGGCGGTGACTCGCTGGGGACCGGCGACATCGCCGGGTACGGCGGAGGTGGATGCGTTTATCCGCGAGTCCTGCCGCGACTGACATGAGGCCTTCGCGAGCAAGCTCGCTCCCACATTGGATCTACGTCGTACACAAATCTTCTGTAGGAACTGCCGAAGGCTGCGATCTTTTGATCTTGAAAAGCAAAAGATCGCAGCCTTCGGCAGCTCCTACAGGGGGGGTCGTTCTAACTCGCCTTGCGCAACGCCTCAATCAACTCCTGCTTACGCATCGACGAGCGCCCCGGAATATTCTTCGCTCGGGCTTCCTTCATCAGGCTATCGACAGTCTGCGTATCCTTCGAAGTCTCGCTGTTGCGTGAATGGCCCTTGCGGCTGGCCACCGCGCGGCGCGATGACTCTTTGCGATCTTCCGACTTGGCACTGGCGGGCTTCTTGCGCCCCGAGCCACCGGACTTCTCGCCGCCGCCGGATTGTTTGTTGACCGTCGCCCAGGCGCGAGCCTCAGCCTCATCTTTCGACACGCCCTTTTTCTCGTAGCTGTCTTCGATGTGCTCGGCTTTGCGCTTCTGTTCGCTGGTGTATTTGTCTTTGCTTCCACGAGGCATGGGATTTCTCCTCCTGTGTGCAGATTCAACCGCTCGCCACGCCTGCAGCGAGCGGCTTCGGAACTATTGCTGATCGAGTTTCTGTGCGGCTTCTACGCCAGCCGCGCTGAGCTTGATCGGCAGGTTCAGCGAGTGTTCGCCCGCTTCGCTCAAGGTCACATGACCATGGTGAATCAGCCCGCGATCCTGCAGCGAGGCGAGGGCGCTGGCCACGACTTTCTCGCCCCGGTAATTGTCCAGCACCTCCTTGCCCAGGCCGTTGGGATGGGCGTGCAGCAGGCGGGTGAGAACTTCTTTTTCCAGGTCTTTGTCGACGTTCATGGTTACCTCTTCATGGGAGTGAATAGGGCGCTCGCGTCGGCGAACTACTGACCGGCACCTTCGGAACCGGAGCCACCGGTGGTTGTTTTCGAGCCGACACCGGGGCCGGCATTGTCAGGCGCAGTGGCAGGAGAGTCAGGCGTGTTCATGCCGCCCTGACGCCCCGGATCGCTGCCCTGGGTGCGCGGGTCGGTCCCGGTGGCGGGTGGCTGATTGATCAGCGGCACACCGGAGCCATCGGTATTCATTCCGGGGGCACTGTTGATAGCAGGCGCGCGTGGCGGGGTCGGATCGGTAGGGCCAGTGCCCGCTGCCGTGGTCGAGGCGGCGAACACCGCAGGGCAGAGCAGGGCGCTGAAGACGAAAGCGGTCAACCTTGACGGGATCATAGGGCTTCTCCAGTGATTGGAATCCTTACACTGGGTTGGTCAGCCCTGGTGACGGATTGGTGCCTGATGATCGACGAACGGTCTTCGCCGGGGTCGCGTGGCTGCTGTTCAGACGATGCCAATTTCCTCCTTGAACTGCTCCATGAAACCCTTCAGTCGTTGATGACGAATGTGCGCCAAGCGCTGACCGGTCACCGTTTGAAAACCGTCGGCCAGATGTAGCAGTTTGGTCTGGAAATGATCGAGGCAAAAACGCGTGTCGTCGTACTCGCGCTCAAGCGCTTCGGGATCCTCTGGGTCGTACAGCGCCGAGCCCATGCGCCCAGCCACGTAGAAGGTTCGGGCAACGCCGAGCATGCCCAGCGAGTCGAGGCGGTCGGCGTCCTGGACGATTTTCGCTTCGAGCGTAATTGGGGTGATGTTGGCGGAAAAACTGTGGGCTTCGATGGCGTGGGCGACGTTGCTGATTTTCTCGTCGGGCCAGTCCATTTCCTTCAGCACGGAAGAAGCCTTGTCCGCTGCCAGACGTGAAGCCTGCGCGCGCAATGGTGAGTTTTTTTCGACCGCTACGCAGTCGTGCAGCAGCACGGCCGCCAGCAAGACTTCGAGATCGCCGCCTTCGGTTGCATGCAAGGTGCGGGCGTTATGCCAGACACGTTGCAGGTGGGCGAGGTCGTGGGCGCCGTCATCCGAGGGTTCCAGTGCATGTGAGAGTAGCGCTGACGCCAGTGCTTCCATCGGCGCAAAACAGTTAACGGTCATAAGCATCCTTTCAGAATGTGCGGTATCAACTGTGGGAGCGAGCCTGCTCGCGAAAGCGTCATTTCAGTCAGACGTTGA
>NZ_RAZO01000339.1:0-6334 GCF_004307535.1 Pseudomonas sp. Sample_9 | reverse complement strand
TATCAACTGTGGGAGCGAGCCTGCTCGCGAAAGCGTCATTTCAGTCAGACGTTGATTCAACTGACAGAATGCTTCCGCGAGCAGGCTCGCTCCCACAAGGGCAACAGTGTTCAGCAAATTGGGCAGGTCAGTATGTTTGCCATGTGACGAGCGCCGCTGCGCGCCTTAGTATGGCGCTTTAATTTGCAGACAAGGCCCGTCCATGACGATCGAAATCCGCCCGGCGACCCCCAGCGATGCGCCGCAAATCCTCACCTTCATCACCGAACTGGCAGATTTCGAGAAGGCCCGTCACGAAGTCATCGCCAGCGTCGCTGACATCGAACGCAGCCTGTTCGGCGAAGGCGCCACCGCCCATGGCCTGATCTGCCTGCGCGACGGCTTGCCGATCGGCTTCGCGGTGTTCTTCTTCAGTTATTCAACGTGGCTGGGCAGCAATTGCCTGTACCTCGAAGACCTCTACATCACCCCCGAACAACGTGGCGGCGGCGCCGGCAAAACCCTGCTGCGCCACCTGGCGAAAATCGCCTGCGCCAACGACTGCGGCCGCTTCGAATGGAGCGTGCTGGAATGGAACACCCCGGCCATCGAATTCTACAAATCCCTCGGTGCGCAACCGCAGGAGGAATGGGTGCGGTATCGCATGGATGGCAAGGTGTTGCGCGAATTTGCCGAGGGCTGAGCACAATGATGGCAATCTACTGCTGATTCGGTTGTCGCCACTGCTCTAGTCCGGCATTCTGTGCGCCATTTTTGCGCGCTCACGGACGACACCTGCAATGTATCTGGCAAAATTGCTCCGCGCCTGTGGAGCCCTCGCTGCGTCAATGAGTGACCAGCTATGAGCGGACTGCAGGCGTCCATGCGTCTGTATGGTCTGGTGAAAACTACCGGCTCTTCTGACGACCCGAATCGACAGGTTGTCGAAATTCTCTGCATGGCCCAGCGCACTGGCGGCGTGGCTATACGGGCTTTCGTGTCGCGGCTCGACGCTGAGTTGATGTCGCGCAGCGCCGGCCTCGGCGAATACCGCGTGGTAGCGCTGAGAACCTTTGATCCAACTGCGATTATCGACGCTCATCAAGGCTGGCTGATGCTGCACATCTGTTGCGGCTTCGTCGCTCTCGCCGGCCATTCTCTGTTGAAAAACGGTGCGTTGATCCCGATGGGCTGGCACGTCTACTCCGAAGTGGGGCGCTGGACCTCCAGGCATCATCTGGACCTTGGCGTGGAAATGGGCGACTTGCTGCAATCGACTTTCGAGCGCAATCACCTGCGCAACTACAACGCCTGGCTCAACGAACTTGATGATGCAACGCCTGCCGAGTTGAGTTGGCAAGCCAACGAAGCCTGGCGTGCCATACAAACCGCGACATCACCTGAAAGCCGTGAGCATTGTCATGCTTTGTTCGACCCGGTCGACAATCGCTGGCGCTTTGCCGCGACCGACATCGACATCTATCAGCCATCCCCGGCACCCCTTAAGCAAGGAGCTTTGAATTGAGTGGTAAACCCGCAGCTCGCGTCACCGACCCAACCGCCTGCCCACTGCCAGGTCACGGCACCAACCCGATTGTCTCCGGCTCGCCGAACGTATTCTTCGACGGCCTCGCTGCTGCACGCATGACCGATAAATCAGCGTGTGGCAGCCCTATCACCGGAGCGGTCTCCGGCACTGTTTTCATCAACGGCCTGAATGCCGCGATGCTCGATAGCACTGGTGGGCATGGCAATGTCGTGATCGGTGGCTCGGGCACGGTGATCATCGGCCAGAGCGGCGGAGGGGCCGCGTTTAGTGGGCTGTTGCCGATGCCGGTGCATTTCACTGACAAGTTGCAAGTAGTCAATCAGGACACCGGAGAGCCGGTCTCTTATCACCCTTACATCATTCAGCGGGGTGACGGCAGTGAAGAGTCTGGCGTGACGGATGCGGCGGGATTTACCCATACCGTCAGTTCGCACCTGGCTGAGACGATTAAATTATTTGTGGAGTAATTAGAGATGGCAAATGGAAGTGCAACAGCGGAGGCTCCACCACCGGCAATGGCGAAAAGGGATCCCGTGAGTCATACACTTACTTGCAAGACAGATCAATCGGTCAAGCAAGTAACAGTAAGCATCCGCGATGCAATGGTTTTTCTTGTTGGTGGAGCTGGCGATCAGGAACGGTATTACGTTGATGGTCCCAATCACAATGTCGACTATGTGCGAGACATGGTCGACGCGGACATCGAAGCGCTGGAGATACAGAAATCTTGTACGACGTTGCCCCTTGGTTATAACTCATTTATGAGTGAGGAGGATCTGGAGCATAACGTTATTCGAAAAATTCCAAGTTGCAATACTGCGATTTATATCATCGGCCACAGTTTGGGTGGCTGGAACGGTGCTCATTTGTCTGCCGTTTTAACCGAGCGCGGTTTCAAAATAAAAATTTTGGTGACCCTGGATCCCGTAGGACACGGCAAAATCGTATATGGTATTTCGAAAATATATCGTCAGGTTCCCAAGCCTAAAGCGCAGTATTGGGTAAATATCAGGGCCGCTGCGGTCGATTGGAACCTGTCAGATCTGGTTGCAGACTTCGGTGAGCAATGGGAGATCTCCGAAGGGCCGAATGTCATGGGGCGGCTCGATATCAATCACGCAGATGCCAACTTTATGTATGCTCATGCCTTGCCCGGTGGAAAGTCAGCGCGACAGATTGTAGCGGAGTCAATATTCAAATGGATCAAGGGGTAACAGCCTATGAAGGTTTTGATCTTGGCAATATGTATATCGGTGCTCTCGGCTTGTTCTTTGAATCATGGCCGGCCCATTGCTAACCTTAAATACGAAAAGACAGAGCGGCTTCGTACTACCGGAATTTATCAAGTTTATTTCAAGTCCGACGTGGAACTTCTCGGCCTGTTCAAGTCGTCTATAGGGCGTGGGCTGGTCTGCTCGTTGACAAGTGATCTTGATTTTTCTCAGGCACACCGAATTAAACAGTCCGGCTTCGGGTTTATCGAGAGGGTTTCACCTGACTCGTTAATTTATAGGGCAGATGTCATTTTTGACGAGTCGGTAGACGATGAGGGGGGAGAAAGGCGCCTGAAAGGGGAAACACTGGATCCCTTTTTAAAAGCCAGAGATTCCTTTTCCTGTGTGTATAGAGTCCATTCCACTACATACAAGACCTATTTTTCCAAGATTATGCAGATACCTAGCGCGGATTTGCTGACAACTGGCCATGCAAAATGAAAGATATCCCGTCCGGCCTTGCCTCTTTCGAGGGCCGCTCTCCCTGAATATTTCCCGACCGCAGCGGCATGGCGAACCTTGCATTTTTGTCCGTGCAAGCCTGACTCGGCCTTTCGCGGCATTCGATCGCCATCCTTGCAGCCGGGGGGCGTTTTGAGCGAGGTGATACCGTTACTGTCGACGGTTCCCATAATATGGGATCAATATTTATATATTGAGATTTCCAATCCCCCGGGTTTATAGTCCGTCGCACTCACTGCCAAAAACAAAACAGGTGAAGCGATGCAGGCGCAATTGATCGCGCTCGATTGGGGGACGACCTCATTACGTGCTTACAAACTCGCGGCGGACGGTGTGGTGCTGGAGCAGCGTGCGCTGTCGTCCGGGATCATGCAGTTGCCCAAGACCCCGCGAATCATCCACGGCCGTGAATGCGCCGATGGGTTTGAACTGGCCTTTGACGAGGCCTGCGGTGACTGGCTCGATGCGCAGCCGGATCTGCCGGTGATCGCTTGCGGCATGGTCGGCAGTGCGCAGGGCTGGCGCGAGGCGGCTTACTGCGAGACGCCGGCCGACGTCGCCCATCTCGGAAATTCCCTACAAACCGTTGTCAGTCTTCGCGGTACGCCGGTGCATATCGTCCCCGGCGTGATTCAGCGTTCGCGTCTGCCCAACGTGATGCGCGGCGAAGAAACCCAAGTCCTCGGCGTGCTGCAAAGTCTGCCGGCCGAGGCCGGTAACGATCTGCTGATCGGTTTGCCAGGCAGTCACTCGAAATGGGTGGAAGTGGTCGATGGCCGCATCACTCATTTCGACACGTTCATGACTGGCGAAGTCTTCGCCGTACTCAGCGAACACAGCATCCTCGGCCGTACCCAGCAGCCGAGCCCGACCTTCGATGCGCAGGCGTTCGACCGCGGTGTGCAAATCGCGCTGTCGGCGGATGCCGAGCTCGGCGTGCTGTCGACCCTGTTCAGCGCCCGCACCCTCGGCCTCACCGGTGAACTGAGCCCGACTGCTCAGGCGGATTATCTGTCCGGCCTGATGATCGGCCATGAGCTGGCCGCGCTCGCCAATGTGCAGCGGCGCCGGCGCAATCAAGCAAATCTTCCATCGATCGTGCTCATCGGCAATGCGCAACTGTGCACGCGATATCGCCGTGCCCTCGACGCCTGCGGCTTTGCTCAGGTGACGTTGGCCGAGCAGGCCACCGAGCGTGGCCTGTGGCAACTGGCGCGCGCCGCCGGACTGATCGATTCCTCATCCCGTTAACCCTGACTGGAGGCCTGACATGCTCAAGCAAGCATTGGCACAAAACGGTCTGATCGCGATTCTGCGTGGCCTGCAACCGCAGGAAGCGGCGGCTGTCGGAGAAGTCCTGTATTCCGCCGGATTTCGCGTCATCGAAGTACCGCTCAATTCTCCATCGCCGTACGAAAGTATCCGCATCCTGCGTGATGCGCTGCCCGCCGATTGCCTGATCGGTGCCGGCACGGTGCTCAGCCCCGAGCAGGTCGAGCAGGTCAAAGCGGCTGGCGGCCAAGTGATCGTCATGCCGCACAGCGATGCCAAAGTGTTGCGCGCGGCGAAAGCGGCGGGGCTGTACCTGTCGCCGGGCGTGGCCACGCCGACCGAAGCCTTCGCCGCATTGGCCGAGGGCGCGGACATTCTCAAGCTGTTTCCGGCCGAGCAAATGAGCCCGGCGGTCGTCAAGGCCTGGCTCGCGGTGTTGCCAGCCGGCACGGTGCTGGCGCCGGTCGGCGGCATTACGCCGGACAACATGCAGGCCTTTATCGATGCCGGTGTGAAAGGTTTCGGTCTCGGTTCCGGCCTGTTCAAACCGGGCATGACGCCCGAGCAGGTGGCGGTCAATGCCAAGGCCTATGTGGCTGCCTGGAAAGCCCTGCGTTAAGACTTTTTGGCGCTGTGCGCGCTGCATCTAATAAAAGCTGCATTTACAAAAGAGAGCAGAGATGAAAATCACCAAACTCACGACCTTCATCGTTCCGCCGCGCTGGTGCTTCCTCAAGGTCGAAACCGACGAGGGCGTGACCGGTTGGGGCGAGCCTGTGGTTGAAGGACGCGCGCATACCGTAGCTGCTGCGGTGGAAGAGTTGTCCGACTACCTGATCGGCAAAGACCCACGCAATATCGAAGACATCTGGACCGTGCTTTATCGCGGCGGCTTCTACCGTGGCGGTGCGATCCACATGAGCGCGCTGGCCGGTATCGATCAGGCGTTGTGGGACATCAAGGGCAAGGCCCTCGGCGTGTCGGTCAGCGATCTGCTCGGTGGCCAGGTGCGCGACAAGATTCGTGTCTATTCGTGGATCGGCGGCGACCGGCCGGCCGACACCGCGCGTGCGGCGAAAGAAGCGGTGAGCCGTGGTTTCACGGCGGTGAAAATGAACGGCACCGAAGAGTTGCAGTTCCTCGACACCTTCGAGAAAGTCGACCTCGCCTTGGCCAACGTTGCCGCCGTGCGTGATGCGGTGGGGCCGAACGTCGGTATCGGCGTCGATTTCCACGGCCGCGTGCACAAGCCGATGGCCAAGGTGCTGATGAAGGAGCTCGACCCGTACAAACTGATGTTCATCGAAGAACCGGTGCTCAGCGAAAACTACGAAGCGCTGAAAGAACTGGCGCCGCTGACCAGCACGCCGATTGCCCTCGGCGAACGGTTGTTCTCGCGCTGGGACTTTAAACGGGTGTTGAGCGAGGGCTACGTCGACATTATCCAGCCGGATGCCTCCCACGCTGGCGGCATCACCGAAACCCGCAAGATCGCCAACATGGCCGAAGCCTACGACGTCGCGCTGGCGCTGCATTGCCCGCTAGGCCCGATCGCCCTGGCGGCGTGTTTGCAACTCGACGCGGCTTGTTACAACGCGTTTATCCAGGAGCAGAGCCTCGGCATCCATTACAACGAGAGCAACGACTTGCTCGACTATGTGAAGGATCCGCGCGTCTTCGACTATGACCAAGGCTTCGTGAAGATTCCGAACGGCCCGGGGCTGGGCATCGAGATCAACGAGGAATACGTGATCGAGCGTGCCGCCGTCGGCCACCGCTGGCGCAACCCGATCTGGCG
>NZ_RAZO01000066.1:17966-22479 GCF_004307535.1 Pseudomonas sp. Sample_9 | reverse complement strand
CAGGATCATCTGGGTCAGGCTAAAGCTCATCGGCATCTTTTTGGCTCTGCAGGATGAAGGTCACGACAATCAGGATCAGCCAGAGCAGATAAGGGCGATACCAGGCGCCCGTCGCGTCGATCCACCAATCCATAATGGCGGGGGAGAACAGGTAGATCCCGACGACCAGAAGCAGGACCAAGCGATAGATGTACATCCCGGCCTCTCTTTTTTATGCGCGTGCCCGAAAACGTGCGGCGATGGTAACGGATGGGCGCGCGACTGCAAGTGTCGTCATTGCAGTTGCGCTTCGGGCAGGGTCAGTGTGCGCGGGATCTTTTCGGCATCCCAGTGCGCGCTGCCCCAGGCCAGCAGTTCGCGCGGCGAGGCGTGCGCCAATTCAGCGCCGGGATTCTGCCCGAGCGCGCGCAACGCCCGCAGCAGCAACGGCGTGGCTTGATCGGCTTCAAGCGGCGGCGAGCGGTAGGACTTGCCGAGTTTGTTGCCGTCCGGCTGGGTGATCAGCGGCAGGTGCAGATAGCGCGGCTGTTTGAGGCCGAGCAGCTCCTGTAGATATAGCTGACGCGGCGTCGAATCGAGGAGGTCGGCGCCACGCACGATATCGGTGATGCCCTGCCAGGCGTCATCGAGCACCACCGCGAGTTGATAGGCATAGAGTCCATCGCGCCGACGGATGACAAAGTCGCCGACATCGCGGCCCAGGTGCTGGCGGTATTCGCCCTGCACGCGATCGATGAAGTGGTATTCCAGCTCCGGCACGCGCAGGCGGATCGCGGCGTCGTGCTGTTCATGCCCGGCATTGCGGCAAAACCCCGGATAAATCCCGTGATAGGGCTCCAGTTGTTTGCGCGAGCAGGTGCAGGCGTAGGCCAGACCGTGATTGAACAGGCTGTCGAGCACTTCGGCATAAGCCGCGTGTCGATCGCTCTGGCGGACCATTTCGCCGTCCCATTCGAAGCCGTAACTTTCCAGCGCCTTGAGAATCGCCGCTTGCGCACCGGGCTCTTCGCGCGGCGGATCGAGATCTTCCATGCGCACCAGCCAACTCCCACCGACGGCGCGGGCGTCGAGGTAAGACGCCAACGCAGCGACCAGCGAACCGAAGTGCAGGTGGCCACTGGGGGTGGGGGCGAAGCGGCCGATGTAGGCGGGGGATTTGGCAGTCATGGAGGCAATAAAGGCTATTCAGAATTTGAGCAGGTTACCTCTGTGGGAGCGAGCCTGCTCGCGAAAGCGCTGTGTCAGTCAATAATGAGCTGTCTGAAGGGACGCTTTCGCGAGCAGGCTCGGTCCCACAGAGGCAGAAGCAGGTTCCGCGGGCAAAACACAGAAACAAAAACGGAGCGTTCGCACGCTCCGTCTTTCGTTCAGGTCGAGATTACTTGCCGACCTGCTTTTCCTTGATTTCCGCCAGGGTCTTGCAGTCGATGCACAGATCCGCCGTCGGACGGGCTTCGAGGCGCTTGACGCCGATCTCGATGCCGCAGGACTCGCACCAGCCGTACTCTTCGTCTTCGATCAGTTGCAGGGTCTTGTCGATTTTCTTGATCAGCTTGCGCTCGCGGTCGCGGGCGCGCAGTTCGAGGGCGAACTCTTCTTCCTGGCTGGCACGGTCGGCCGGGTCAGGGAAGTTGGCCGCTTCGTCTTTCATGTGATCAAC
Organism: Pseudomonas sp. Sample_9; assembly: GCF_004307535.1. Taxonomy (NCBI): domain Bacteria; kingdom Pseudomonadati; phylum Pseudomonadota; class Gammaproteobacteria; order Pseudomonadales; family Pseudomonadaceae; genus Pseudomonas; species Pseudomonas sp. Sample_9. The sequence continues at coordinate 20,819 of NZ_RAZO01000066.1, read as the reverse complement.
CGTACGGTCGACTTCCTGCATCAAGTCCAGTTTCCACTTGTTCAGGATCTTGGTGAAGTGCGCGCGCATTGGAGCGCCCATGTACTCTTCACCCGCCTTCGGAACATAAGGTTCGAAGCCGCTGATCGTCGCTTGCTGCTGTTGCTTTGCTTGGGTGGACATGAAATAGACCGCCTCTACTCTTGTAATCCATTGCGCAGGATTGCTCCATCACCGACACCTGCCGGCCCTGCGGCTGCAAGCGGGCGAACTTACCAGATCAAATCAGCCTGCGCTACTCCCGGATGTCGAGCCCCCGGCGGGTGGCGCTTGCAGATGTCTGACAAGCCGTGTCTGTGGGAAGGGAGACCTGTTCAATCACTGATTTTAGTCAATCCTGGAGCGTACGTTCAGATCGTTACAGTCCAGCGTTCTTGAGGCTGTGACCTTCGCGGGTTCTCGCTCGTTCCGGCAGACAGGTAGAATCGTCTCTTTTTTCCCGTCGAAGGCATTCCAATGGGCCCCTACAGTGCGCGCAGTCGTGCGATCGAACCGTTCCATGTGATGGCGCTGCTGGCGCGGGCCAATGAATTGCAGGCTGAAGGCCACGATGTGATTCATCTGGAAATCGGCGAGCCGGACTTCACCACTGCCGAGCCGATCATTCGCGCCGGCCAGGCCGCGTTGACTGCCGGCAAGACCCGTTACACCGCCGCCCGCGGCATTCCCGAACTGCGCGAGGCGATCGCCGGGTTCTACCAGTCGCGATACGGCCTGAACATCGACCCACGGCGGATTCTGATCACACCGGGCGGCTCCGGCGCGCTGTTGCTGGCCAGTGCCCTGTTGGTCGATCCGGGTAAACACTGGCTGCTCGCCGACCCGGGATACCCGTGCAACCGACACTTTTTGCGTCTGGTCGAAGGCGCGGCACAACTGGTGCCGGTGGGGCCGGATGTGCGTTATCAACTGACCCCGGATCTCATTGATCGGCACTGGGACCACGACAGCGTCGGCGCCCTTGTCGCGTCACCGGCCAACCCGACCGGGACCCTGCTGACGCGCGATGAGCTGGCCGGGTTATCCACAGCGATCAAAGCCAGACACGGGCATCTGGTGGTGGATGAGATCTACCACGGCCTGACTTACGGCACCGATGCCGCCAGTGTGCTGGAGGTTGATGACAACGCTTTTGTCCTCAACAGTTTCTCCAAGTATTTCGGCATGACCGGTTGGCGCCTGGGCTGGCTGGTCGCGCCCGAAGCGGCGGTCAGCGAACTGGAAAAACTCGCGCAGAATCTCTACATCAGCGCGCCGAGCATGGCGCAATACGCGGCACTGGCCTGTTTCGAGCCGGCCACCATCGCGATTCTTGAAGAGCGCCGCGCCGAGTTTGCGCGCCGTCGCGACTTCCTCCTGCCGGCGCTGCGTGAACTCGGTTTCAACATCGCCGTCGAGCCGGAAGGCGCGTTTTATCTGTACGCCGATATCAGCCGTTTCGGCGGTGATGCCTTCGCATTCTGCCGACATTTCCTCGAAACCGAGCACGTTGCCTTTACGCCGGGACTGGATTTCGGTCGTTATCAGGCCAGCCATCACGTGCGTTTCGCTTACACACAAAGCCTTGCACGTTTGCAGCAAGCGGTTGAGCGAATTGCCCGTGGTTTGAAGAGCTGGCAAGGCTGATGCGTTTTTATCCTGCTCTGGAAGAAGCGCGGCTGATTCGTCGTTACAAGCGTTTTCTCGCCGATATCGAAACTGTTAACGGCGAGTTGCTGACCATTCACTGCCCGAACACCGGCTCGATGCTCAACTGCCAGGTCGAGGGCGGGCAGGTCTGGTTCAGTCGCTCCAATGATCCGAAACGCAAATTGCCCGGCACTTGGGAAATTGGCGAAACCCCGCAGGGCCGGCTATTTTGCGTCAACACCGCACGCGCCAACGGATTGGTCGAAGAAGCCTTGCAGGCCGGCGTGATCACCGAGTTGAACGGCTTTACCGCGTTGAAGCGTGAGGTTGCCTACGGACAGGAAAAAAGCCGCATCGACTTCCGCCTCGAATACCCCAGCGGCCCGGCGTATGTCGAAGTCAAAAGCGTCACCCTCGGCTTTGACGGCACGCCGGTGGCGGCGTTTCCCGATGCGGTGACCCAGCGTGGCGCCAAACACCTGCGTGAGCTTGCGCATCTGGCGCGCGACGGTATCCGGGCGGTGCAGCTGTACTGCGTGAATCTCACCGGCATCGATGCCGTGCGCCCGGCCGAAGAGATCGATTGGGCTTACGCCGAGGCGCTGCGTGAAGCGGTTGCTTGCGGTGTCGAGGTGTTGGCCTACGGTGTGCGCCTGGACCATGAAGAGATGGTCATCGACCGCCGACTCGATGTGCGGCTCAACGGTTAAACGTCGATCCACACGCCTTGTGTATCTTCCCGGCATTCAATTGCCGTGAGCGACTGCCCGGCGCAGGGGCCGGCGACGCATTCGCCGTTCTCGATCAGAAACAGTGCGCCATGGGTGGCGCACTGGATCAGGCTGTTGCTCGGGTCGAGAAACTGGTCGGGCTGCCATTCCAGCCCGACACCCCGGTGCGGGCAGCGATTGAAATAGACAAAGACTTGGCCACCTCGACGCACGGCAAACAGCTTTTTGCCTTCGATTTCGAAACCGCGACTGCCGGCTTCGGCCAGATCGCTGCCGGCGCAGAGAAACTTCATGGCTATCCTCTAATGTCCGCTCGTGTCGGGATATGTCCGAGCTTGACGTTCAAATGCAAACAATTATCAAATGGCGACCTTCTCCCACTGGGAGTCTGGCCGTTGCCGAGGATACTTGGCTCGCTGCGCCGATGCCCGGGAAACCTTGTTCAAGGAAGCTG
>NZ_RAZO01000066.1:6923-17866 GCF_004307535.1 Pseudomonas sp. Sample_9 | reverse complement strand
CGAGGATACTTGGCTCGCTGCGCCGATGCCCGGGAAACCTTGTTCAAGGAAGCTGTGTATGCGCCTGAAAACCCGCGTTGTCGTGCTGTGCGTCGGTCTTTTTCTCAGCCATCAGACGATCGCGGCGGATTTACCGCAACGCTGGGTCAGCGCCGGCGGGGCACTGTCGGAATGGGTCAGCGCGTTGGGCGGCGAGTCGAAGCTGGTCGGGGTCGACACCACCAGCCAACATCCCGAATCGTTGCAGGCGCTGCCGAGTATCGGTTATCAGCGCAGCCTGTCGGCGGAAGGCATCTTGAGCCTGCGCCCGGACATTCTGATAGGTACTGGAGAAATGGGACCGCCGCCGGTTCTGGCGCAAGTCAAAGCGGCCAAGGTCAAGGTCGAGTTGTTCTCGGCGCAGCCGGATCTGCCGACGCTGGAAAAGAATGTCACCCATCTGGGCCATTTGCTCGGCGCACAAAACCAGGCGGCGCAGCTACTGCAGAGTTATCAACAGCAACTCCAGGCTCAGACAGTGCGCGTTGCCCAAGTGCAGACCACGCAGAAAGCCCCCGGCGTGTTGCTGTTGCTCGGGCATGCCGGCGGCAAGCCGTTGATCGCCGGCAAGGACACCGCCGCCGATTGGTTGCTGCAACAAGCCGGCGGGCACAACCTTGCGACGCATACCGGCTACAAACCGTTTTCTGTCGAATCCCTCGCCAGCCTCGATCCCGAAGTGCTGGTGTTCGCTGACCGAGCGTTGACGGGCGAGGCGGCAAAAGCCGCGTTGTTCAAGGAAAATCCGATCCTCAATTCCAGCCGCGCGGCCAAGAGCGGGCGGGTGATGGAGCTGGATCCGACGCTGCTGGTTGGCGGCCTCGGGCCACGGTTGCCGGCTGCTTTGCAAACCCTGACGGACGGCTTCTACCCGGCCAAGGGCGGCCAATGACCACACTGGTCAAACCCCGCGGCTTGTTTATCGGCCTGACATTGCTGTGTCTGCTGGCGATCTGGCTGTCGCTGGCATTGGGGCCGGTGAGCCTGCCGTTGTTCGATACCCTGCGCGCGGCGCTGCGTCTGATCGGCGTGCCGCTGGCGCCGCAAGGATTGGAGCAGGCCGAGCTGATTCTCGGCCAGATCCGCCTGCCGCGAACCTTGCTCGGCTTGGCGGTCGGCGGCGTGCTGGCGCTGTCGGGGGTGGCAATGCAGGGCTTGTTTCGTAATCCGCTGGCCGATCCGGGGCTGGTCGGGGTGTCCAGTGGCGCGGCGCTTGGCGCGGCGATTGCGATTGTCGGCGGTTCGTTATTCGGCGGCCTGCCGGAGTGGTTCGGGCCGTATCTGTTGTCGGTGTGTGCGTTTCTTGGCGGGCTCGGGGTGACGGCGCTGGTCTACCGGCTGGGCCGGCGCAACGGTCAGACGCATGTGGCGACCATGTTGCTGGCCGGTATCGCGCTGACGGCGCTGGCCAGTTCGGCGGTCGGTCTGTTCACTTACCTGGCCGATGACGCCACGCTGCGCACCCTGACCTTCTGGAACCTCGGCAGCCTCAACGGCGCCAGTTACGCGCGGCTTTGGCCACTGCTGATCATCACCATCGGCGTGGCGCTGTGGCTGCCGCGCAGGGCCAAGGCATTGAATGCCTTGTTGCTCGGTGAATCCGAGGCCGGTCATCTGGGCATCGATGTCGAACGGCTCAAGCGCGAACTGGTGTTCTGCACCGCGCTGGGCGTTGGCGCGGCGGTTGCGGCGGCGGGCATGATCGGTTTTGTCGGGCTGGTGGTGCCGCATCTGGTGCGCCTGCTGGCCGGCCCGGATCACAAAGTTCTGTTGCCAGCCTCGGTGCTGGCCGGTGCGAGCCTGTTATTGCTCGCCGATCTGGTGGCGCGTCTGGCGCTGGCGCCGGCGGAGTTGCCGATCGGCATTGTTACTGCGTTTATCGGCGCGCCGTTCTTTCTTTATCTGCTGCTGCGAGGGCGTGCCTGATGCTGTCTGCGCACAATCTGCATGTCCGCCGTGGCCGCAAAGCTGTACTCAGTGGAGTCACGCTCAGGCTCGAACCCGGTCAAGTGCTTGGCGTGCTGGGACCGAACGGCGCCGGCAAAAGCACGTTGCTTGGCGCATTGTGTGGTGAGTTGCCCGCCAGTGACGGCAATGTCTCGCTCGAAGGTCAGGCGTTGAGCCACTGGAGCGGAACGCAGCGGGCACAACGACTGGCGGTGTTGCCGCAGGTTTCGACGCTGGACTTTGCCTTCGCCGTGGAAGAGGTCGTCGGCATGGGCCGTTTGCCGTACCAGACCGGGCGCGTACGTGATGACGAAATCGTCGCGGCAGCGCTGGCCGCCGCCGATGCCGGGCACCTGAGTGGGCGCAGCTATCTGGCGTTGTCAGGTGGCGAGCGTCAGCGCGTGCATCTGGCGCGGGTGCTGGCGCAACTCTGGCCGGGTCAGGCCGGGCAAACCTTGTTGCTCGACGAACCGACATCGATGCTCGATCCGCTGCATCAGCACACCACCTTGCAGGCGGTGCGCGAGTTCGCCGATCGCGGCGCGGCGGTACTGGTGATCCTGCATGATCTGAATCTGGCGGCGCGTTATTGTGATCGCGTGCTGCTGCTGGAGGAGGGGCGCCCGGTCGCGCTGGATACTCCGCAGCAAGTGCTGCGCCCGGATACGCTCAAAGCAGTGTTCGGTCTGGAGGTATTGGTGCAGCCGCACCCGGAGCGTGGGCATCCGCTGATCATCGCCCGCTGATCAATCATCGAGGTGTCGCATGCGTGGATTGTGGTTGTTGGCGCTGGTGTTGCTCGCGGGGTGTCAGCACGTGGCGGTTCCGCCGGTGGGCGCTGATATCCGCGATCTGCGCAGCGGCGAGGTACTTACGGCGCAGCAATTGCTGACGCGTCTGGCTGAGCCTGAGCGTTTGATCATCGGTGAGCAGCACGACAACGCCGATCACCATGCCGCACAGTTGTGGCTGTTGCAGGCGCTCGGCGAGCAACGGGCGCAAGGCAGTCTGCTGCTGGAAATGCTCACGCCGGATCAACAAGCGAAAGTCGATGCGGCGCGCCAGTCGAAATCCGTTCCGGCAGACCTGCCCGCGGCATTGGCCTGGCAAGAGGGCTGGGACTGGAATCTTTACGGGCCGATCGTGCGCTTCGCCCTGACGCAACCGTATCCGTTGCTGGCGGCCAATCTCGATGACAGCGAAATCCGCGCGTTTTACCGCAATCCACCGGCTCTGAACGGTGCGCGCAGCAATGCGCTTTCGGTTAAAAAAACTTTGCTTGGGCAAGTCAGTGAATCCCACTGCGGCCTGCTGCCCGAATCACAGATGCCGGCAATGCTGGCGATTCAGCAACAGCGTGATCGGCGAATGGCCGAACGCATGCTGGCGGCGCCGATGCCTTCGATTCTGCTGGCCGGTGCCTGGCATGCGCGAAAGGATGTCGGCGTGCCGCTGCATCTGCTCGATCTGGGCGCCACCAGGGCGCCGACCGTATTGATGCTGGCCGAGCAGGGCGATGTGGTAACGGCGGCGATGGCCGATTACGTCTGGTACACGCCTGCCACGCCGAAGCCGGATTACTGCGAACGGATGCGACAACAGTTCGCCAAATGACTTTTCCACAGGCAAAAAAAGACCCGGTAAAAAACCGGGTCAAATAACCGTGATTAGCCTGATGAGGAGATAATCTGAGAGTCCGAACCAAGGGCTTTTCAGAATATCGACTGATCTCGCGACCAGTTGTGATAATCATAGCGATTCTCATTACCGCGTCAACCGCTGTTTTTGCAAATCTGTAATTTAGTTTTTCGAATGATCTCGAGGCCCCGCAAACTAAGGGGTTTGCGCTAGATACGATGCGTCGTCAAATGCGTAATCTGCCGATTCAACTGGCCGATGCGTCGAGCCATCCCCTCGATCAAGCTGTGAGCGATCTTCGGATTGCTGCGGGTCATGCTCAAAAACTGATCACCGGGAATCAACATCACCGTGCTCGGCTCTGACGTGACTACCGTGGCGTTGCGCGGCTCGCCGGTGAACAACGCCAGGGCGCCGAAAATCTCGTCCCTCGGCACGTCGCCGACCTTGTGCCCATCAACAAAAGCCTCGGCATGCCCGTCGATAATCACGAAGACATGATCCGCTGCATCGCCCTGTTGAATCAGCACGGCGCCCGCCTCAACGCGTTTGAAGCCGTTGGTGCTGCGAAACTCCCGGGGTTTCAACTCGGCCACGGCATGGGCGAGCAGCGCCATTTGCCCGAGCAGATAGCTCAGCAACTGCTCCGATCGATCAGGGTCGGCATACAAATGCTGCAAAACCTCATCGCGCCCATAGGGCACCAGGCGCACAGCGCTGTCGCTGCAAATGCGGCAGTCGCTCCATTGCTCGCCACGTTGCAGGCCGAGCAGATCACCTTCCTGCCAATAGAACAGCGCTCGGCCTGCAATGCAGCCATGCACCACGCCCTCGGTCAGCAGAAACAACTGATCGCTCGGCACCTGTGCAAACAGATCGTCCGTTGCCTCCAGCTCGATGACCGACGCGCATGGCGACAAATCCTGCAGCCATTGCCCGGGAAGATTCTGCAAGCGATTGATCAATGCGTCGGCGTGGGCCGATTGTTCCCCCAGTAAATACATGGCGTCAGCGCCTGTTCAGTTCTTGTGACGCGCGGAAATGGCCTCGAGCTGTTTGTTCAAGGCGTCCTTGCGCTCGGCGGGGATATCGTTCCAGTGCACGTCCATCAACGCGCCCTCGATCGCATACAACAACACCTTCGATGCGCGAAACCCCCGAGTACGCACGGCCCGGTAGGCGTCCACTGCACCGAGGCGACGCAAGTCCGAGGCGCTGTGGATGCCCACGGCATGCAGCCATTGCGCCGATGTCTTGCCAAGATTTTTCAGGTGTTGCAGTTCATCATTCATCAAGCCTCCTTGCGACGGCCGAATGGTGCGTGGGCGAGCTTCTCAGCAGTGTAGCCATCAGTAGGAAAAGCGTGATTGTTTGGTCGGATTCGACGCAAAAGCTTCTAAGAAAGGGGGTAAAAGGCCTGCGAACGCAGAAGGAAGCGAGTTAGGCGGTTAACAATGTGGGAGCGAGCCTGCTCGCGAAGAGGGCGTATCAGACACAATCGATATCGACTGACACTACGCCTTCGCGAGCAGGCTCGCTCCCACAGGGGAAAGGCGTGGTGTCAGGAAGACTTCCAGATTTCAGCGGGTGCGATAGCGCAACCGCGTGCCGAAATTCATCGACATCAGGATCTCGTCAGCACTCAGCTCCGGCGGAAAGTACGCCCCGGAAATCTGCGCATGGGCCAGGCTGGCGCCTTCGAGCGATGCCTTGCGGAAGTCGATGCCGCGCAGATCGGCGGAGCGGAAGTACGCATCGCGGAAATCCACGCCGTCGGCGTTCAGCTCGCGCAGGTCGAGGCCACGGAAATCGCCGCCCACCATGTTGATCGGACCATCCTGTGGACGTTCCTTGTTGAAGCCTGCAACGTCATCTTTGTGCAGCAGGGCGTAAAGCGGAGTGTCGAGCAGTTTAGGCTGGCTCATGTCAGATCACCTGTTGGTTTTATGACGCCAGTATAGTGCCACTATTTGCCGGCCGTGAAGCGAGCGAGGGCTTCACGGCCGAAATAGTTTTTTACAGACCCGGCAGGCGCTGACGGATCTGCGCGACCACGGTGTCCAGCGTGCCGGATTCATTGGTCTGCACGCGTTTGCTGCGCAGGATTTCTTCCGGCGTCAACGCTTCGCGATTGGCCTGTTGCGCTTCGATCACGGCGAGGGTGGCATCGGAAGGATCCTTCTGATCGGCCTGACGTATCGCCAGCCAGCTCTCGATCACGGCTTGCGGGGCGTTGCAGTCGAGGATCAGGAATGGCGTGCCGGTGGCTTCGGCAATCTTCGCCGCGTTATCGCGCTGCTCACGCTTGAGATAGGTCGCGTCGATCACTACCGGGAAACCGGCGTGCAAAATCACCTCGGCGATTTCATGCAGGCGTGCGTAAGTCGCGGCGCTGGCATCGGCGCTGTAAATGCCGGCCTGCACATCGTTGGCAACGCTCTGCTCACCGAACAGGCGCTTGCGCTCGACATCCGAACGCAGGCGAATCGCGCCCAGCGCTTCGACCAGACGCATGGCCACGTGGCTCTTGCCGACTGCGGAAACGCCGTGGGTGATGGCCATGAAGCGCGAAGGAATGGTGCTGTAGCTTTCCGCCAGATTGGCGTAGTTGCGGTACTGGCGCAGAGTGGTGGCGCGCTGCACTGCAGTCGCATCTGCCGGCATGCTGAACAGCGCAACTTTGGCCCGCACTAGGGCGCGGTAGGCTTTATAGAAGTTCAGCACTTCGAGGCCCTGATAGTCGCCGGTCAGTTCCAGATATTGGCTGATCAGGCGACGCGCCAGCGACTTCAAGCCGCGGTCTTCCAGGTCCATGGCGAGGAAACCGGTGTCGGCCCAGACGTCAGTGAAGCGGAACGGCTCGTTGAACTCGATGCAGTCGAAGATCACCACTTTGCCATCGATGACTGTGGCGTTGCCCAAGTGGATGTCGCCGTGGCACTCGCGGGTGAAGCCTTGGGCCTTGCGCTCGGCGAACAACGGTTTGAGGCGTTCGAAGCTGCTTTCGGCCCAGGCTTTCAGGGCTTCAAGTTGCAGCAAATCGTTCTTGTCGCTGAGGAATGGCAGAATCTGCTCGAAGTTTTGCGAAACTGGCGCCATCACGCTGTCCGGAGTGCCAGCGTCGTGTTCGGCCGGGACTTTCGGTGCATTGATATGGAAATGCGCGATCTGCTCGGCCAGCGCATCGATGTGCTGAGTGGTCAGCTCGCCATTGGCTTGCAGCGTGCTGAGCAAGCCGCTCTGCGGGAACTGGCGCATTTTCAGCACGTATTCGATAGCCGGGCCGTCGCCGCCCAATTGCGGTGCCTCGACGCTGCCGGTGATTGGCAACACGTCCAGATACAAATCAGCGGTCAGACGCTGGTTCAGACGCAGCTCTTCAGCGCAGAAATGCGCACGTGCGTCGAGGCTGGTGAAGTCGAGGAAGCCGAAATTCACCGGCTTCTTCACTTTATAGGCAAAGGGGCCGGTGAGAATCACCCACGAAATGTGGGTTTCGATGACCTGAAACCCTTCGACGGGATGCGGGTAGAGGGCCGGGTTTTGCAGGGCAGCGATCAGGGACTGGCTCACGGGCGATCCTTCAGAGACGGGGGAATTCGAGGCGGCCATTATGGCTGCTTGCCCGCCTGACGCAAACCTCCGCGCGTGCCTGTTGGGGATCGATAAAGTGCGTATAATCCGCCGCCATGACTCGATCCCGATCCCCCCGTACCAAGAAAAAACCACCAGCCAAGGGCCTTAGCCCATGGTTGAGCTGGGCCATTAAACTCAGCCTGGTCGGCCTTGTAGTGCTGGCCGGCTTCGCCGTTTACCTCGATGCCGTGGTGCAGGAGAAGTTCTCCGGCAAGCGCTGGACCATCCCGGCCAAGGTGTACGCGCGCCCGCTCGAGCTGTTCGTCGGACAGAAGCTCAGCAAGGACGATTTCCTCACCGAACTCGATGCCCTCGGCTATCGCCGCGAAGCCGTGAGCAACGGCCCCGGCGCCGCCGCCGTCAGCGGCAATACGGTTGACCTGAACACCCGTGGCTTCCAGTTCTATGAAGGTCTGGAAAAGCCGCAGCCAGTGCGCGTGCGCTTCTCCGGCGATTACGTCGCCGAACTCTCCGCGACCAACGGCTCGAAACTATCGGTGGTGCGCCTCGAGCCGCTGATGATCGGCGGCATTTACCCGAAAAATCTTGAAGACCGCATCCTGATCAAACTTGATCAGGTGCCGCCTTACCTGCTCGAAACCCTGATCGCTGTGGAAGACCGCGACTTCTACAGCCACTGGGGCGTGTCGCCGAAATCGATCGCCCGCGCCGTGTGGATCAACACCTCCGGCGGCAAGATGACCCAGGGCGGCAGTACGCTGACCCAGCAGTTGGTGAAGAACTTCTACCTGACCAGCGAACGCAGCCTGACCCGCAAGCTCACCGAAGCGATGATGGCGTTGCTGCTCGAACTGCATTACGACAAGAAGGAAATCCTTGAGGCCTACCTCAACGAAGTCTTTGTCGGCCAGGACGGTCAGCGTGCGGTGCACGGTTTCGGTCTGGCCAGCCAGTTCTTCTTCGGCCAGCCATTGTCCGAACTGAAACTGCATCAGGTGGCGATGCTGGTCGGTATGGTCAAGGGGCCGTCCTACTACAACCCGCGCCGCAACCCCGAGCGCGCGCTGGAGCGGCGCAACCTGGTGCTCGATGTGCTTGAGCAGCAAGGCGTGGCCACCGCCGAACAGGTCGAAGCAGCGAAGAAAATGCCGCTCGGTGTGACGACTCGCGGCAAGCTCGCCGACAGCTCGTTCCCGGGCTTTATCGACCTGGTCAAACGTCAGTTGCGCGAAGATTACCGCGACGAAGACTTGACCGAAGAAGGCCTGCGCATCTTCACCAGTTTCGACCCGATTCTGCAGATGAAAGCCGAAGCCTCGGTCAACGACACGTTCAAGCGTCTGGCCGGGCGCAAGGGCTCGGATGACGTCGAAGCGGCGATGGTCGTGACCAACCCGGAAACCGGCGAAGTCCAGGCGATGATTGGCAGTCGTCAGGCCAGCTACGCCGGGTTCAACCGTGCCCTGGATGCGGTGCGCCCGATTGGTTCTTTGATCAAACCGGCGGTGTATCTGACCGCGCTCGAGAAGCCGAGCCAGTACACGCTGACCAGTTGGCTGTCGGACGATCCGCTGTCGGTCAAGGGCGCCAACGGTCAGGTGTGGAAGCCGCAGAACTACGATCGCCGCTCCCACGGTACGGTGTTCCTCTATCAGGGCCTGGCGCATTCCTACAACCTGTCGACCTCGCGTCTGGGCCTGGAAGTCGGTGTGCCGAATGTGCTCAAGACCGTGGGGCGCCTGGGCGTTACCCGCGAATTCCCGGCGTTCCCGTCGATGCTGCTGGGCGCTGGCGGCATGACGCTGATCGAAGTGGCGACCATGTACCAGACGCTGGCCAACGGCGGCTTCAATACGCCGATGCGCGGCATTCGCAGCGTATTGACCGCCGAGGGCGAGCCGCTCAAGCGCTATCCGTTCCAGATCGAACAGCGTTTCGACCCGGCCTCGATCTACCTGATCCAGAACGCCATGCAGCGGGTGATGCGTGAAGGTACCGGCAGTTCGGTTTATAACGTGCTGCCCAAGACCCTGACACTGGCGGGCAAGACCGGTACCAGTAACGATTCGCGCGACAGCTGGTTTGCCGGTTTCAGTCAGGATCTGCTGGCGGTGGTCTGGCTCGGCCGCGACGACAACGGCAAGACGCCGTTCACCGGCGCCACCGGTGCGTTGCAGGTCTGGACCAGTTTCATGCGCAAGGCCGATCCGCTGCCGCTGGACATGCCGCAGCCGGACAACGTCGTGCAGGCCTGGGTCGATTCGCGCACCGGCCAGGGTTCGGATGCCAACTGCCCCGGCGCGGTACAGATGCCGTATATTCGCGGCAGCGAACCGCCACCCGGCGCCGCGTGTGCAAGCGAAACACCTGCCTCGCCGGAATCGGTGATGGACTGGGTCAAGGGCTGGATGAATTAAGCAAAGAGGGTTTCAAGTGAACAAGTGGTTGATTCCAGCGGTGACCGCCGTGGCTTTGCTCAGCGGCTGCTCCACCGTACAGCGTGGTTCGATTCCCGTGGTGGATTCGGGCACGGCCGTGTCCAACAGCGAACGCATCGGCGCCAATGGCGGTTTCCGCCAGACCACGGTCAAGCGCCCGGCGCAGGGCCAGACTCAGGCGATTCCGCAAGGCGATACCGGCGTAGTGGTGATGGTGCCGGGCGGCGGTGCGGCGGTGTCGACACCGATCAGCTCTTCGCCAATCGTTCCGGGCCCGGCATCCGGCGGCATCACGTCGGGGCCTTACAACCCATCGGCGGTTGAGTCGGCGCCGATCAACTCCGGCAGCTACAGCATGCCGTCGACGCCAAGTGGCATTCCTTCGGCCAGCAGTGGCGGTGGCCTGTCGGCGGATGAGCAACTGGACGGTCCGGTACTCGCCTTGCTGACCACCGCGCAACAGCAGCAGGCCGGCGGCGACCTCAACGGTGCCTCTTCCAGCCTGGAGCGGGCGCAACGTGTCGCCCCGCGCGAGCCACAAGTGCTTTACCGTCTGGCGCAGGTGCGCATGGCCCAGGGCGATGCGCCGCAAGCCGAACAGTTTGCCCGTCGTGCGCTGACCATGGCCAACGGTCGTCCGGACCTGCAAGCCAGCCTGTGGGAAATCATCGCTCAGTCTCGTGAGAAACAAGGCGATTCCGCCGGTGCTGCGCTGGCCCGTCAGAAGGCCAAGGTTTCCCTGTGATGGACGTGCGTTTCCCGAAAATCGCCGATCAGCTATTGCTGATCGAACGCGAGCTGCGCACACAGGGCTGGTGGGATGAGGTTGAGCCGTCCGCCGAAGCGCTAAGCAGTGTCGAGCCGTTTTCGGTCGACACGCTGGACTTCGAGCAATGGCTGCAATGGATCTTCCTGCCGCGCATGAAGATGATCCTTGAACAGGATCTGCCCTTGCCAAACGCCTCGGGCATTCAGGAAATGGCGGAAATGGTCTTCGCCCAGCGCAACCTTGGCGGCAAGGATCGTCAGTTGCAGGTACTGCTCAAAGAGTTCGACCTGCTGATCACTGCATCCCGCTGAGCGCGGTTGTGTAGGAGCTGCCGAAGGCTGCGATCTTTTGATTTTGCTGTTGAAGAGCAAGATCAAAAGATCGCAGCCTCGTTGCACTCGTCAGCTCCTACACAGCTCTCACACAGATCCGGCAGCGTGCCTACGAGCAGTTCTCGGCTATCTGCTTCTTCGCTTCGACGATGCGTTCCTGACGCTGTGTATCGTCGAGCCTGC
>NZ_RAZO01000066.1:0-6823 GCF_004307535.1 Pseudomonas sp. Sample_9 | reverse complement strand
ATCTGCTTCTTCGCTTCGACGATGCGTTCCTGACGCTGTGTATCGTCGAGCCTGCGCACATCCCCCTCGACCTCCTCACGCAAGCGCGGATTGTTCTGCAGTTGCGCCAGGTTCGTGCGTGCCTGCTCGCAAAAAGCCTTGAGCTGCGCCTGCTGCTCGGCGACCTGTTTCTTCACCTTGGCATCAATGGCTTTCTGATCGCCAAGTACGCCGCCGCCCGGCATCGGCGCCGCTTTCGGAGTGGGCGAGGAGGGCGTCTGCAGGGTCGTGGACGGTTGGCCCTGCGGCGGCTGTGCATCGAAATGCGTGACACCTTGGGCATCGACCCATTTGTAGATTTGAGCGGCCGAGCACCATGGGCTGAGGCCGATCAGTAGAGTGAGGAGGAGCGTTCGCATGCTGATTCCTTGGCAAAAATGCGCAATTGACGCTAACAGAGTAGCGCTTTTCGGGTTTTTTCTTGCGTTCTCATGTGCTTACCCACAATTAACCACACAGACGACTTGACTTGCAGAGGGCGAAACAGAAGAATCCAAAGTCCGCTGTAGAGGGACTGCCAGAAGCAGACCCACTCGGTAGATCATGAGGCGCACATCCGCGCCGACCTGTTACACCCGCAACGCGTTACCTCGCGCTGGGTGGGAAAGGCCCGCAACACTTGGGACGATCCCAATACTTGCTCAGTCAGTGCTGACGTAGTCGGCGACCACCGTCGCTCATGCTCTGCCGAGAAGTAAACCTATTAAGACCCGCCCCTTTTTTGTGGACGGTATTCTGGCGTTTTAGAGGTGAACAACGTGGAGCTTTTATCTGGCGGTGAGATGCTCGTCCGCTTTTTGCGTGACGAAGGCGTCAAATATATCTACGGGTACCCGGGTGGTGCTCTCCTGCATGTTTACGATGCCCTGTTCAAAGAACCGGAAGTGACCCACATCCTGGTTCGTCACGAACAAGCGGCGACCCATATGGCTGACGGCTACGCCCGTGCCACCGGTAAAGCCGGCGTGGTATTGGTGACTTCCGGTCCAGGCGCCACAAACGCCATTACCGGTATCGCCACCGCCTATATGGACTCGATTCCGATGGTGATCATTTCCGGTCAGGTGCCAAGCACCATGGTCGGCACCGACGCGTTCCAGGAAACCGACATGATCGGTATCTCCCGGCCGATCGTGAAGCACAGCTTCATGATCAAGCACGCTTCGGAAATCCCGGAAGTCATGAAGAAGGCCTTCTACCTGGCGCAATCCGGTCGTCCGGGCCCGGTCGTGGTCGACATCCCGAAAGACATGACCAACCCGGCCGAAAAGTTCGAATACGTTTTTCCGAAAAAAGCCAAGCTGCGCTCCTACAGTCCGGCCGTTCGCGGTCACTCCGGGCAGATCCGCAAAGCAGCCGAAATGTTGTTGGCGGCCAAGCGCCCGGTGCTGTACTCCGGCGGCGGCGTGATTCTCGGCAATGGCTCCGCGCAACTGACCGAACTGGCAAAAATGCTCAACCTGCCGGTGACCAACACGTTGATGGGTCTGGGCGCATTCCCTGGCACTGACCGTCAGTTCATCGGCATGCTGGGTATGCACGGCAGCTACACCGCCAACCTGGCGATGCACCATGCCGACGTGATCCTCGCAGTGGGCGCACGCTTCGACGATCGCGTGATCAACGGCCCGGCGAAATTCTGCCCGAACGCCAAGATCATCCATATCGACATCGACCCGGCGTCGATTTCCAAGACCATCAAGGCCGACGTGCCGATCGTGGGTCCGGTCGAGAGCGTCCTGACCGAAATGGTCGCGATTCTCAAGGAAATCGGAGAGACCCCGAACAAGGAGTCCGTAGCCAGCTGGTGGAAGCAGGTGGATGAATGGCGCGGTGATCGCGGCCTGTTCCCTTATGAAAAGGGCGACGGCAGCAAGATCAAGCCGCAGACCGTGATCGAAACCCTCTGCGAAGTGACCAAGGGCGACGCCTTTGTGACCTCCGACGTGGGTCAGCACCAGATGTTTGCCGCGCAGTACTATACGTTCAACAAGCCGAACCGCTGGATCAACTCCGGTGGCCTGGGCACGATGGGCTTCGGTCTGCCAGCCGCGATGGGCATCAAACTGAGCTTCCCGGACGACGACGTTGCCTGCGTCACCGGCGAAGGCAGTATCCAGATGAACATCCAGGAGCTGTCGACCTGCCTGCAATACGGCTTGCCGGTGAAGATCGTCATCCTCAACAACGGTGTGCTGGGCATGGTTCGCCAGTGGCAGGACATGAGCTACGGCAGCCGTCACTCGCACTCCTACATGGAATCGCTGCCCGACTTCATCAAGCTGGCTGAAGCCTACGGCCACGTTGGCGTACGCATCACCGAATCGAAAGATTTGAAGTCGAAGATGGCCGAAGCGTTTGCCATGAAGGATCGCCTGGTGATCATCGATGTTGCGGTCGACACCAGCGAGCACGTCTACCCGATGCAGATCAAAGACGGCTCCATGCGCGATATGTGGCTGAGCAAGACGGAGCGTACTTAATCATGCGGCACATTATTTCCCTGCTTCTGGAAAACGAACCCGGCGCTCTGTCTCGCGTAGTCGGCCTGTTCTCGCAGCGCAACTACAACATCGAAAGCCTGACCGTGGCCCCGACCGAAGACCCGACCCTGTCGCGTCTGACGCTGACCACCGTGGGCCACGACGAAGTGATCGAGCAGATCACCAAAAACCTGAACAAGCTGATCGAAGTGGTCAAGCTGGTGGACCTGTCGGAAAGCGCTCACATCGAGCGTGAACTGATGCTGGTCAAGGTCAAGGCCACTGGCGCCCAGCGCGCCGAGATCAAACGCACCACCGATATCTACCGTGGACAGATCGTGGATGTCAGCGCCAGCGTGTATACCGTTCAGTTGACCGGTACCAGCGACAAGCTCGACAGCTTCATTCAGTCCATCGGCACCGCATCGATTCTGGAAACCGTCCGCAGCGGCGTGACCGGTATTGCTCGCGGCGACAAAGTACTCAGCATCTAAACCAAATTAGCGCATGGCCTGAACGGCCGGATATAAGGGGAAATTCATGAAAGTTTTCTACGATAAAGACTGCGACCTGTCGATCATCCAGGGCAAGAAAGTTGCCATCATCGGTTACGGCTCCCAGGGCCACGCTCAAGCGTGCAACCTGAAAGACTCCGGTGTCGACGTTACCGTCGGTCTGCGTAAAGGTTCGGCCACCGTTGCCAAAGCCGAAGCTCACGGCCTGAAAGTGACCGACGTTGCTTCCGCTGTTGCCGCTGCCGACCTGGTCATGATCCTGACCCCGGACGAGTTCCAGTCCTCGCTGTACAAGAACGAAATCGAGCCGAACATCAAGAAAGGCGCCACCCTGGCCTTCTCCCACGGCTTCGCGATTCACTACAATCAGGTTGTTCCGCGTGCCGACCTCGACGTGATCATGATCGCGCCGAAAGCCCCGGGCCACACCGTGCGTTCCGAGTTCGTCAAAGGCGGCGGTATCCCTGACCTGATCGCGATCTACCAGGACGCCTCGGGCAACGCCAAGAACGTTGCGCTGTCCTACGCCGCTGGCGTCGGTGGCGGTCGTACCGGCATCATCGAAACCACCTTCAAGGACGAGACCGAAACCGACCTGTTCGGCGAACAAGCCGTTCTGTGCGGCGGTACCGTTGAACTGGTAAAAGCCGGTTTCGAAACCCTGGTTGAAGCTGGCTACGCGCCGGAAATGGCCTACTTCGAGTGCCTGCACGAACTGAAGCTGATCGTTGACCTCATGTACGAAGGCGGTATCGCCAACATGAACTACTCGATCTCCAACAACGCCGAATACGGCGAGTACGTGACTGGCCCGGAAGTGATCAACGCCGAATCCCGTCAGGCCATGCGCAACGCCCTGAAACGTATTCAGGACGGCGAATACGCCAAAATGTTCATCAGCGAAGGCGCAACCGGCTACCCTTCGATGACCGCCAAGCGTCGTAACAACGCCGCTCACGGTATCGAAATCATCGGCGAGCAACTGCGCTCCATGATGCCGTGGATCGGTGCCAACAAGATCGTCGACAAAGCCAAGAACTGAGTCGTCGTCCCTTGTACGAAAAACGCGGCCTCGGCCGCGTTTTTTCGTTTGGGCCGGTGCTTCTGGTATAAAGCTGCATCGTTTGTGGCCGAACTGTCGTCCTCAAGCTTCTGTCGAATTTTTTCCAAACCGTTGCAAGGTAATGTCCATGAGCGAACGTCCCGAAGAGCCGAACAAGGCTTCCGACGCCGAAAGCCTGCTGCCCATCGATGAACATATCGAAGAAGGGCACGACGCTGAAGGTCGTAAAGTCCGGCATCGTGGTATCTATCTGCTGCCGAACCTGTTCACCACTGCCAACCTGTTCGCAGGCTTTTATTCCATCATCAACTCGATGAGCGCCCAGGCCGCATTGAGCGCCGGCGACTCGGTGAATGCGAGCAAGTACTTCGCCTTCGCCGCGATCGCGATCTTCGTCGCGATGGTGCTCGACGGCCTCGATGGTCGCGTGGCGCGCATGACCAATACGCAAAGTGCCTTCGGCGCCGAGTACGACTCGCTGTCGGACATGGTCGCCTTCGGCGTTGCGCCGGCGTTGTTGGCCTTCGGTTGGGCATTGGGCGACATGGGCAAGGTCGGCTGGATGGTCGCCTTCATTTATGTCGCGGGTGCGGCATTGCGTCTGGCGCGTTTCAACACCCAGGTCGGCACGGCGGACAAACGCTACTTCATCGGTCTGGCCAGCCCGGCGGCGGCAGGTGTGGTGGCCGGTATTGTCTGGGCGTTCAGCGATTACGGCATTCAGGGTTCGAAGATGTCGTTCCTGGTGGCCTTGATGGTGGCGGCGGCCGGCATGCTGATGGTCAGCAACATCAAGTACAACAGCTTCAAGGAGCTGGATCTGAAAGGGCGCGTGCCGTTCGTGGCGATCCTTGCGGTGGTGTTGGTATTCGCTGTCGTGTTCAGTGATCCGCCGCGCATTCTGCTGCTGGTATTCCTCGCCTATGCGGCGTCCGGTCCGGTGCAATATCTGTTGCGTCTTCGTCGTCACAAAAACGCCGAGTGATGTAATTTCCCGCATACTCCGCAGTCTATGGGTGCACCTGTCCTCCAAAGCTGCGGAGTTGTCATGTTGATCAAGATCCCCAAAGCATCCGACTGCCATGAGTCGGATGTCACGCCTGAAGCCATTTATCTCTCCCGCCGCCAATTGCTCGGCGCCACTGCTGCCGGTATTGCCGTGAGCAGCCTGCCGCGCTGGGCCAGCGCTGCTGATGCCTCGCGCTACTCTGATGTCGAATCCGGCAAGGCGCCGGCCTGGTTTGCCGAAAAGCTTTCTTCCACTCAATGGGGGGCGGTCAACGTCAAGGATGAGGCGATCACGCCTTATAAAGACGCGACGAACTACAACAACTTTTATGAGTTCGGTACCGGCAAGGGCGATCCGGCGAGGAACGCTGGCGACCTGAAAACCGAACCCTGGAGCGTGGTGATTGACGGGGAGGTGGGTAAGCCGGGGCGTTATGCGCTGGAAGACTTCATGAAGCCGTATCAATTGGAGGAACGTATCTATCGTCTGCGTTGCGTCGAGGCGTGGTCGATGGTCGTTCCCTGGATCGGCTTTCCCATCTCGGCCTTGCTCAAACAGGTCGAGCCGACTTCCAAGGCCAAGTACATCCGCTTCGAAACCCTGCAGGATCCCAAGAGCATGCCCGGCCAGCGTTCCGGTTTTGCCTTGATCGACTGGCCGTATGTCGAAGGCCTGCGTCTCGATGAGGCGATGAATCCTTTGGCGATCCTCGCGGTGGGCATGTATGGCCGCGAACTGCCGAACCAGAACGGCGCGCCTCTGCGTCTGGTGGTGCCGTGGAAGTACGGCTTTAAAAGCGTGAAATCCATTGTGCGCATCAGTCTGGTCAGCGAGCAGCCGAAGACCACCTGGCAAAGCATTGCTGCCGATGAGTATGGCTTCTATGCGAATGTGAATCCGACGGTTGATCATCCGCGCTGGACCCAGGCCCGCGAGCGGCGCTTGCCGAACAGCCTGTTCAAACCGAATGTGCGCGATACGCAGATGTTCAACGGCTACTCGGATGAAGTCGCTTCTTTATATACAGGGCTCGATCTGCGGAAGAACTACTGATGCGTTATCCGTTCTGGCGAGTGGGCGTTTTCATTGCTGCGGCGGTCTGGCCATTGCTGTGGTTCTATCAAGCGTTCGCCGATCTGCTCGGGCCTGATCCTGGCAAGGTGCTGGTTGATCGTCTCGGGCTTGGCACGCTGGTGTTGCTGTTGATTACGCTGAGCATGACGCCGTTGCAAAAGCTGAGCGGCTGGGCGGGGTGGATTGCAGTGCGCCGGCAGTTAGGGCTTTGGTGTTTTGCTTATGTGACGCTGCATCTGTTCAGCTATATGGCGTTTATCCTCGGATTCGACTGGTCGCAGCTGGGCGTTGAGCTACGCAAGCGGCCTTACATTATTGTCGGTGCGCTGGGCTTTCTCGGATTGCTGATACTGGCGGTGACGTCCAATCGTTATAGTCAGCGTCGTTTGGGAGCTCGCTGGAAGAAGCTGCATCGTCTGGTTTACCTGATTCTCGGACTGGGTTTGCTGCATATGCTGTGGATTGTGCGGGCCGATCTGGAAGAGTGGACCATTTATGCCTTTATAGGTGGCGTGCTTTTGCTGCTTCGTCTGCCGCCGGTGATGAAGCGAATCCCGCGTTTACTGGGTAAAAAGCAGAATCTGCAAGAAAAGCGAAATTAACGGTTGACGGCAGATTCCAGAGGTCTATAATTCGCCCC
>NZ_RAZO01000251.1:0-1667 GCF_004307535.1 Pseudomonas sp. Sample_9 | reverse complement strand
AATACGTGATCGAGCGTGCCGCCGTCGGCCACCGCTGGCGCAACCCGATCTGGCGTCATGCCGATGGCAGCTTTGCCGAGTGGTGAGTACTGCCTGACACACCACCAATCCCTTGTGGGAGCGAGCTTGCTCGCGAATGCGGCAGGTCAGTCACATCGATGCCGGATGTGCCGCCGTCTTCGCGAGCAAGCTCGCTCCCACAGGATTCTGTTCAAGTCTCAAGACTGTCCTCAAACAAACATAAAAAGAGGCATCTCTCATGCAAACGCACACCCTCTCCGGGCAGGCGTCTTTAGTCACGCCTAGCCGCAAGCGATTTTTCATCATGGTGTTGCTGTTCATCACCGTGGTCATCAACTACCTCGACCGCAGCAATCTGTCGATTGCCGCGCCGGCGCTGACCAGTGAGCTGGGCATCGATCCGGTACACGTCGGTCTGATCTTCTCCGCCTTCGGCTGGACTTACGCCGCGATGCAGATCCCCGGCGGCTGGCTGGTCGATCGCGTGCCGCCGCGCATCCTTTATAGCGTCGCGCTGCTGCTGTGGTCGGTGGCCACGGTGATGCTCGGTTTCGTCAGCAGCTTCATCGCCCTGTTCGTGCTGCGCATGGCCGTCGGTGCGCTGGAGGCGCCGGCCTATCCGATCAACAGCCGCGTGGTCACCACCTGGTTCCCTGAGCGCGAGCGAGCCACGGCGATCGGTTTCTACACTTCCGGACAGTTTGTCGGTCTGGCTTTCCTGACCCCGGTGCTGGCATGGCTGCAACATGAATTCGGCTGGCACATGGTGTTCGTCGCCACCGGCGCGGTGGGCATTCTCTGGGCGCTGATCTGGTACGCGGTGTATCGCGAGCCGCGCGATTTCAAAGGCACTAACGAGGCGGAAATCGACCTGATCCGCGAAGGCGGCGGGCTGGTCGATATCCAGGCCGAGGCGGCCAAGGTCAAAGCCAAATTCAGCTGGACCGATCTGGGCATCGTCCTCAGCAAGCGCAAGTTGTGGGGCATCTACCTCGGCCAGTTCTGCCTGAACTCGACGCTGTGGTTTTTCCTCACCTGGTTTCCGACCTATCTGGTGAAATATCGCGGCATGGACTTCATCAAGTCCGGTCTGCTCGCATCGCTGCCATTTCTTGCCGCGTTCGTCGGCGTGTTGTGCTCGGGATTCTTTTCCGACTTCCTGATCCGGCGCGGCTACACCGTGGGCTTCGCGCGCAAACTGCCGATCATTGGCGGGCTGCTGATTTCGACTTCGATCATCGGCGCCAACTTTGTCGAGTCGACGCCGCTGGTGATTGCCTTCCTCGCCCTGGCATTTTTTGGCAACGGTCTGGCGTCGATCACCTGGTCGCTGGTGTCGACGCTGGCACCGGCGCGGTTGCTCGGTCTGACCGGTGGCGTGTTCAACTTCATCGGCAATCTTTCGGCGATCGCTACGCCGATCGTGATCGGCTTCCTCGCCAGCGGCGATTCGTTCGCTCCGGCGATCACCTACATCGCCGTGCTCGCACTGGTCGGTGCCTTGTCCTACGTGCTGCTGGTCGGCAAGGTCGAGCGTATCGAGTTGTAGTGCTCAGTCTCGGGCGACCATAATGCCGCCCGTTCCTTCGCTCAACGGTAAAAGGCTGGATATGCAGGAAGACGCCCCGGAAAAAACCAAGGACGCC
>NZ_RAZO01000053.1:14339-22630 GCF_004307535.1 Pseudomonas sp. Sample_9 | reverse complement strand
GCTGCGCAGCCGGACGGGGATAAATCCCCTCACCACAGGGGATTCATTCCAGATTGCTTATGGCCGGGCCTTGAGCTGCGCTTCAGCCGCCGACGCCAGATCCGGCGGCAGGAAGTCCTTGTCCGGGTTGTAGTCGGCTTTCAGATAGCGCCGCAGATCTTCCAGGTCACCCGGATTCAGCGTTCCCGCCGCCTGCTTCAGGCGCAGGTTGTCGAGGATGTAGTCGTAGCGGGTGTTGTTGTAGTTGCGCACCGAGGTGTACAGCTGGCGCTGCGCGTCGAGCACGTCGACGATGTTGCGTGTGCCGACCTGATAACCGATCTCCGTGGCTTCCACCGCGCTCTGGTTGGAGATGATCGACTGGCGGCGCGCCTGCACCTGCTCGACGTCGGTGTTCACCGCGCGGTGCAGATTGCGGGTGTTTTCCACCACTTGCCGGCGCAGCGATTCGCGCTGCTGTTCGCTCTGATCCAGTTGCGCATAGGACTGACGCACTTGCGAACTGGTCAGCCCGCCGCTGTAGATCGGGATGTTCAGTTGCAGGCCCAGCGTGCTCTGCTCGACGTTACCGCCATAAGGCGCGCCGAACGAGTTGGGGTTGGCGAAGCCGAGGGCGTCGTTGTCGCCTTTCTCGTATTTCGCCACGGCGTCGAGGGTCGGCAAGTGGCCGGCCTTGCGCTGCTTGAGCGTCTGCTCGGCGGAGCTGACCGCGTAGTTGCTGGCGAGCAGATTGAGGTTCTGCCGCGCCGCCGTGTCGACCCAGGATTTCGCATCGTTGGGCGCCGGCGGCAGGATCGGCAGCGTGTGGACGATGCCCTGAATCGAGTTGTACTGACGGTTGGTCAGGGTGATCAACGCCTGGAACGCATCATCGACCTGACGCTGGGCGACGATACGGTTGGCTCGCGCGGTGTCGTAACTGGCTTGCGATTGCAGCACGTCGGTCTTGTCCGAGAGGCCGACATCGAAACGCTCGTTGGACTGGTCGAGCTGACGTTTGAACGCCGCTTCTTCAGCCTTGGTCGAGGCCAGGTTGTCCTGGCTGCGCAGCACGTTGAAGTAGCTTTCGGCCGATTGCAGGATGAGATTCTGTTCGGTGGCCGAAAGCTGCAGCGCGGCCTGTTCGTTGACGTCCTTGGCTGCTTGATACTGGAACCAGCGATCGGCGCGGAACAGCGGCTGCGCCAGTGTCGCCTGATAGGAATGCGCGCTGCGGTTGGCGATGGCCGAGGGTTGGTCGATCGAGGTGCGCACGTCGGCGACTTCGGCGCCACCGGACAGGTTCGGCAGCAGACCGGCGCGGGCCTGCGGCACCACTTCTTTCTGCGCGCCATACTGGGCGCGGGCCGCCGCGAGGTCGGCGTTATTGTCGACCGCCTCCTGGTAGACGCTGACCAGATCGGTTTTGGTCGACAAGGGTGCTTCCGCTGCCCAGGCCATTGTGTTGGACGCACAGGACACGGCAACAGCCAGTGAAAGTTTGCGCAGCATGAGGCGATCCCTAGCATGAATATTATGGAAGTAATCCGGGCGCCAAAGGTAAGGCGCAGCCCGCACAGCGTCAAGGCTCAGCAGGCCAAGCGAGTGTAGTTGCGCATTGCTCCGGCAACAATCGGCCAGCCTGGGTATTTACGCCATTCATCATGGCGTTTGCTGCGGTGTTGGCGTTCCTCGGTGGTTGTGTCTAGACTGGCCGGGTTCTTGTCGGGGTGCCTTGCTATGAGGCTGAGATCGAATAATTTCGGATCCCGTTGAACCTGATCAGGTTAGCGCCTGCGTAGGGAACAAGATTTCTCGTCACCCGGCGAGTCCTCTTGTGCTTCGTCCGGGATATTGTTCGACAATCGAACGCCATGACGAATGCACAGCACCGGTCCTGGTGCGTCCGTGCCTTTCAGGTTCTGCTCCGACAATCCACTGCTGGATGCTGTCTGGAGAGCCCGTGATGACAACAAAAGAAAAAAACGCGATCAACCTGAGTGACTCGGCCAAGGTCGACGAGCAGTCGGTCAAGCCGTTCACCCGTTCGCAAAAAGTCTACGTTCAGGGTTCGCGCCCGGACATCCGCGTACCGATGCGCGAAATCAGCCTCGATGTAACCCCGACCGATTTCGGCGGCGAGATCAACGCCCCGGTCACGGTCTACGACACCTCCGGCCCGTACACCGATCCGAACGTGGTCATCGATGTGCGCAAAGGTCTGGCCGATGTGCGTTCAGCGTGGATCGATGACCGTGGCGATACCGAGCGCCTGCCGGGCCTGAGTTCGAACTTCGGTCAGCAGCGTCTGGCCGATGCCGAACTGACCAAACTGCGCTTTGCCCACGTCAACAACCCGCGCCGGGCCAAGGCCGGGGCCAACGTCAGCCAGATGCACTACGCGCGCAAAGGCATCATCACCGCCGAGATGGAATACGTCGCCATCCGCGAAAACATGAAGCTGCAAGAGGCCCGCGCGGCCGGCCTGCTCAAGCAGCAACACGCCGGCCACAGCTTCGGCGCAAGCATTCCGCAAGAAATCACCGCGGAATTCGTCCGCGAAGAAATTGCCCGCGGCCGCGCGATCATTCCCGCCAACATCAACCACGTCGAACTGGAACCGATGATCATCGGCCGTAACTTCCTGGTGAAGATCAACGGCAACATCGGCAACAGCGCCCTGGGTTCTTCGATCGAAGAAGAAGTGGCGAAGCTGACCTGGGGCATTCGCTGGGGCTCGGACACGGTGATGGACCTGTCCACCGGCAAACACATTCATGAAACCCGCGAGTGGATCATTCGTAACTCGCCGGTGCCGATCGGTACCGTGCCGATCTATCAGGCGCTGGAGAAGGTCAACGGCGTCGCTGAACACCTGACCTGGGAGCTGTTCCGCGACACCCTGATCGAACAGGCCGAGCAGGGCGTCGACTACTTCACCATTCACGCCGGCGTGCTCCTGCGCTACGTGCCGCTGACCGCCAAACGCGTGACCGGCATCGTCTCCCGTGGCGGCTCGATCATGGCCAAGTGGTGCCTGGCGCACCACAAAGAGAACTTCCTCTACACCCACTTCGACGAAATCTGCGAAATCATGAAGGCCTACGACGTCAGCTTCTCGCTGGGCGATGGCCTGCGTCCGGGCTCGATTGCCGACGCCAACGACGAAGCGCAATTCGGCGAACTGGAAACCCTCGGCGAGCTGACCAAGATTGCCTGGAAGCACGACGTGCAATGCATGATCGAAGGCCCGGGCCACGTGCCGATGCAGTTGATCAAAGAGAACATGGACAAGCAGCTCGAATGCTGCGACGAGGCGCCGTTCTACACCCTCGGCCCGCTGACTACCGACATCGCGCCGGGCTACGACCACATCACCTCCGGTATCGGCGCGGCGATGATCGGCTGGTTCGGTTGCGCGATGCTCTGCTACGTCACGCCGAAGGAGCACTTGGGCCTGCCGAACAAGGATGACGTGAAAACCGGGATCATCACTTACAAGATCGCCGCGCATGCGGCGGACCTGGCCAAGGGACACCCGGGCGCGCAGATTCGTGATAACGCACTGAGCAAGGCGCGTTTCGAATTCCGCTGGGAAGACCAGTTCAACCTCGGCCTGGACCCGGACACCGCACGTTCCTATCACGACGAAACCCTGCCGAAGGATTCGGCCAAGGTCGCGCATTTCTGCTCGATGTGCGGGCCGAAATTCTGCTCGATGAAGATCACCCAGGAAGTCCGCGAGTACGCGGCCAACCAACGCATCGACGCGGTCGACGTGGACGTCGCCAAAGGTCTGGCGGAGCAGGCCGAGCGGTTCAGGCAGGAAGGCAGTCAGCTGTACAAGAAAATCTAGCCACAAGCGGCAAGCGGCAAGCGGCAAGCGGCAAGCTGCAAGATTAGAAGCAGTCCGCGTACCGCTTTTAACTTGCGGCTTGCAGCTTGCAGCTTGCAGCTTTTTCCTGCTCCTCTTTGAGATAACACCCTTGAGCATTCAACCCGGCACTTATTCCCCCGACCTCGCCGTGCCCGCTGACAAGCGTGTCTTCGGCGGTCGCGATCTGTTTTCCCTGTGGTTCTCCCTCGGCATCGGCCTGATGGTTTTGCAGACCGGTGCATTGCTCGCGCCGGGCCTGGGCCTGTCCGGTTCTTTGCTGGCGATCTTCCTTGGCACGTTGGTGGGCGTGCTGCTGCTCGCAGCGGTCGGTGTGATCGGCAGCGACACCGGCCTGTCGTCGATGGCCGCGCTGAAGCTCAGCCTCGGCAGCAAAGGCGCGAGCCTGCCGGCGCTGCTCAATCTGCTGCAACTGATCGGCTGGGGCTCGTTCGAAATCATCGTCATGCGCGACGCCGCCAGCCTGCTCGGCACCCGCGCCTTCAGTGAAGGTTCGCTGTGGGCCAATCCGATCCTGTGGACGCTGTTTTTCGGCGCGCTGGCAACGTTGCTCGCGGTCAGCGGGCCGTTGACATTTGTGCGGCAGATCCTGCGCAAGTGGGGCATCTGGCTGTTGCTCGCGGCGTGCCTGTGGCTAACCTGGAACCTGTTTGCCAAAGCCGACCTCGCGGCGCTGTGGGCGCGCGCCGGTGACGGTTCGATGCCGTTCGCGGTGGGCTTCGACATTGCCATCGCCATGCCGCTGTCGTGGCTGCCATTGATTGCCGACTACTCGCGTTTCGGCAAACGCGCAAAGAATGTTTTCGGTGGCACGGCTGTGGGTTTCTTCATCGGCAACTTCTGGCTGATGAGCCTTGGTGTGGCCTACACCCTGGCGTTCGCGCCGAGCGGTGAAGTCAATGCGTTGCTGCTGGCCTTGGCTGGTGCCGGTCTGGGCATTCCGCTGTTGCTGATTCTGCTCGACGAGTCGGAAAACGCTTTTGCCGATATACATTCGGCAGCGGTCTCGAGCGGGATCCTGTTGCGTCTGAAAGTCGAGCACCTGGCCTTGGCCATCGGCGTGATCTGCACGCTGATCGCACTGCTGGCGCCGTTGGCGCAGTACCAGAATTTCCTGCTGTTGATCGGCTCGGTGTTCGCGCCGCTGTTCGGCGTGGTGCTGGTGGATCACTTCATCCTGCGCAAGCGCAGTGCTCAGGTCGCGTCAGCCGCATTGCGCTGGCCGGCGTTGCTGGCGTGGCTGGGTGGCGTGAGCACCTACCACTTGCTGGCGAATCTGTATCCGGATGTCGGCGCAACCCTGCCGGCGCTGGTGCTGGCAGGGTTGCTGCAACTGGTGCTGGGCCGGGCCTTCAGTTACGGCCGGGAAACAGCTCAGGCTTGAGAATGCCGTTCAGGCGCGGGTAAGGAATCTTCAGTTCGACGTGGCCCAGCGCATAAGGCGCGATGGTGGTCACGTCGTACTTGAGAATCACGCCACCGTAGGTCAGCGCCACGTGCGGGGTTTTCACGAACGGCCAGTTCGCAACGAATTCCGCCTCCTGATCGAGCTTGGTGCTGATCAGCCAACTGTTGTGCGCCACTTGCGCGGCTTTCCAGAATGCCTCTTCCTGACCCGGCAGCAACATGTCGGACAGGTTCAGCACCTTGTGCTGCTGGCGCGAATAGTTGATGAAACCGCGACCCGGCGTGCCGTGGGCGCCGCCGGTGTCGAGGTAGCTCGACAGCTCGATGATCACCAGTCCGTCATGCTGCTCGCGTACTTTCGCTTGCAGATAGCTGCTGTTGCGCGGGCCGGCACTGGCGAGGAACTGCTCGCGGTAGGCGGCCAGGGTTGGCGCGACCGGTGCGTTCTTCTCGGTGCGGGTCATTTGCAGCAGACGTTTTTCGATGATGCCGTCCAGTGCCGGCTCGTCCGGGAAGCGCAGGGTGTCGATGTTCACCAGCGGGCAATCGGGATTGGAACAGCCGGGTTTGAGTTGTTCCGAGGCGTCGCGGGTGGTTTCCAGCGGCGTGCGATAGTTGGGCTGGAACAGGCTGGCACAAGCGCCCAGAGTCAGGGCAATAGCGGCCACAGAGGCAATTTTGAAAAGCGACATGGGCGTCCTTTCGAAAGCAGGGGAAGGCGAAAAGTTACCGCTTCGACTCTCAACGGAGCAGTCAGTTCGCCACTAAGCTGATTAGAGTGTGTTTCACCGTCACCGTCCATCCCGCTGACGGTAAAGGGGCTGCATCAAACGGTGCGGGCGCGTTAGGATGGCGCGAAGTCGAGGTTGCCGGTTGTACATGGAAACCCCGTAAAGGATATGCAGTAAAGAGGATGATCATGACTGATTTTGCCAACGCCATTCCGACCGCCGTCGATATCGTGCGGCGCGAAAAATGCTACGAGGGCTTCTACAAGCTCGACCGTGTGCACTTGCGCCATGAGCTGTTCGCCGGGGGTATGAGCCGCGAGATCAACCGGGAAATCTTCGTGCGCCACGATGCCGTGTGCGTCCTGCCTTACGATCCGCAGCGCGATGAAGTGGTGCTGATCGAGCAGTTTCGCGTCGGCGCCATGGGCAAGGCCGACAACCCGTGGCTGGTCGAACTGGTCGCCGGTCTGATCGACAAGGATGAGCAACCGGAAGAAGTTGCTCACCGCGAGGCGCAGGAGGAAGCTGGGCTGAATTTCCAGGCCCTGTGGCCGATGACCAAGTACTTTCCATCGCCGGGCGGCAGCAACGAGTTCGTGCATTTGTATCTGGGGCGTTGCAGCACCGACGGTGTCGGCGGTCTGCACGGGCTGGAAGAAGAGGCCGAAGACATTCGCGTAACGGTCTGGGCATTTGAAGATGCCTTGCAGGCCGTGCGTGACGGTCGGATTGCCAACGCGGCGAGCATTATCGCCTTGCAGTGGCTGGCGCTCAATTGCGCCGAAGTGAGGGGGCTATGGTCGTAAACAAGCTGCGCGATCGTTATCGGGTTGACCTTGTGGGGCTGCAAGCCGCCTGCGAGGCCAACTACGCGCGCCTGATGCGACTGCTGCCGGACATGCGCAACGAACCCGAAGCG
The DNA here is from genome assembly GCF_004307535.1 of Pseudomonas sp. Sample_9. Classification (NCBI taxonomy): domain Bacteria; kingdom Pseudomonadati; phylum Pseudomonadota; class Gammaproteobacteria; order Pseudomonadales; family Pseudomonadaceae; genus Pseudomonas; species Pseudomonas sp. Sample_9. The sequence continues at coordinate 15,699 of NZ_RAZO01000053.1, read as the reverse complement.
CGGCGTATCGCTGTGACCCAGGGCGAGCAGATGCTCGGCGTGCTCGCCCTCGAAGTGCTGCAGACCTGCCCGTACACCACGACCTTGCAGGTACGCCAGGAGCTCAGCCTGCCATGGTTGCCGGTGCCGCAACTGGAAGTGCAGGTCTACCACGACGCGCGCATGGCCGAAGTGGTCAGCGCCGAACATGCACGACGCTTTCGCGGCATCTATCCTTACCCGAACGCCGCCATGCACCAGCCCGATGAAAAGGCCCAGCTCAATGTGTTTCTGGGCGAATGGCTGAGTCATTGCCTGGCGTTGGGGCACGAGTACGAAGTCGTTCGCTAGTTGTGAACTGCGTCCGCTTCGGCGGTTTCCCCTTTGTGTCATCCCCCAGCATAATTGCCGCACCCATCCATTGTGTGCCTAGCCCCGGGAGAGCGCCTTGCCCAGCGTATCGACATTGACCAGCGCCGACCCGGCGCTGCTGGTGCAGTTGTCCGACAGCCACCTGTTCGCTGAAGCGCACAGCAAGCTGCTGGGCATGAAGACCCGCGAGAGCCTGCAACAGGTCATCGACCTGGTGTTGGCGCAACAGCCGCAGATCGATCTGCTGCTGGCGACCGGAGATATTTCCCAGGACGGCACGCTGGAGTCGTATCGGGCCTTCCGCCAGATGAGCGCGCAGATCAATGCCCCGGCGCGCTGGATTCCCGGCAATCACGACGAGCCGATGGTCATGGCCGAGGCGGCGGTGCAGAGCACCTTGCTCGAATCGGTAGTCGATATCGGCAATTGGCGGGTGACGATGCTGGATTCGGCGGTGCCGGGTTCGGTGCCGGGCTATCTGCAGGATGATCAGTTGCAACTGCTGGCCCGCGCGCTGAGCGAGGCGCCGGAGCGTCATCATCTGGTGTGCCTGCATCATCATCCGGTGTCGATCGGCTGCGCGTGGATGGAGCCGATCGGCCTGCGTAACCCTGAAGCGTTCTTTGAAGTGCTGGATCGCTTTCCCCAGGTTCGCGCGGTGTTGTGGGGGCATGTGCATCAGCAAATCGATCGCGAACGCAATGGCGTGCGTTTGATGGCCTCGCCTTCGACGTGCATCCAGTTCGAGCCGGGGAGTGCGGATTTCAAAGTGGGCGAGCAGGCGCCGGGGTATCGGTGGTTGCGGCTGTTGCCGGATGGGCGACTGGAAACTGGCGTCGAAAGAGTGACCGACTTCGAGTTCACAGTCGATTACGGCTCCAACGGCTACTGAACTGACAATCAAAAACCCTCACCCCAGCCCTCTCCCGGAGGGAGAGGGGGCCGACCGCGGTGTCTTTGGCTGTGCATCGACCTGAAACAGCGATATCGATTATGGATTCGCAGCAAA
>NZ_RAZO01000053.1:0-14216 GCF_004307535.1 Pseudomonas sp. Sample_9 | reverse complement strand
CTTCTCCCTGTAAACTCCGCTATCTTTCGCCGACAGCCAGGGAGCTCAAATGTCCGGTTCGATCCTCTATATCCACGGTTTCAACAGCGCGCCGGCCTCGAAGAAGGCCTGTCAGCTGGTCGCGGTCATGGAGCGGCTGGGTTTGAGCGAGCAATTGCGCGTGCCGGCGCTGCATCACCATCCGCGTGAAGCCATCGGTCAGCTCGAGCAGGCAATCGCCGAGCTGGGCCGGCCGCTGCTGGTGGGAAGTTCGCTCGGCGGCTACTATGCGACTCACCTGGCCGAGCGCCATGGCCTGAAAGCCCTTCTGGTCAATCCGGCGGTCAGCCCGCACCGGATGTTCGATGGTCATCTGGGCACGCAGAAGAACCTCTACACCGATGAAACCTGGGAACTGACCCACGACCACGTCACGGCGCTGGCCGAACTGGAAGTGCCACCACCGCTGGATCCGCAGCGTTATCAGGTCTGGTTGCAAACCGGCGACGAAACGCTGGATTATCGCCTCGCCCAACATTATTACCGCGCCTGTGCCTTGCGCATCCAGGCTGGCGGCGACCACAGTTTTCAGGGCTTTGCCGGGCAATTACCGGCGTTGCTGAGTTTTGCCGGCATGGCTGCCGATATGTATCAGGCAATCGATTTCACCACGCTGTGAAGTCTTGCCCCTCTTTCATGAATGACTGACGACGAGACCTTATGGCCACTCCCAGCGCTAGTTCTTATAACGCCGACGCCATCGAAGTCCTCTCGGGCCTCGACCCGGTGCGCAAACGCCCCGGCATGTACACCGACACCAGTCGGCCGAACCACCTCGCCCAGGAAGTCATCGACAACAGCGTCGACGAAGCCTTGGCCGGGCATGCAACGTCGGTGCAGGTCATCCTGCACGCCGATCACTCCCTGGAAGTCAGCGATGACGGCCGTGGCATGCCGGTGGACATTCACCCGGAAGAGGGTGTGTCCGGCGTCGAGCTGATCCTCACCAAGCTGCACGCGGGCGGCAAGTTTTCCAACAAGAACTACCAGTTCTCCGGCGGTTTGCACGGGGTGGGTATTTCCGTGGTCAACGCGCTGTCGACCGAAGTGCGCGTACGGGTCAAGCGTGACGGCAACGAATACCAGATGACCTTCAAGGACGGCTTCAAGGCCTCCGAGCTGGAAATCGTCGGCACCGTCGGCAAGCGCAACACCGGCACCAGCGTGTACTTCGCGCCGGACCCGAAATACTTCGACTCACCGAAATTCTCCATCAGCCGCCTCAAGCACGTGCTCAAGGCCAAGGCTGTGTTGTGCCCGGGGCTGCTGGTCAGCTTCGAGGACAAAGGCACCGGCGAGAAAGTCGAGTGGCATTACGAAGATGGCCTGCGCTCCTACCTGGTCGATGCGGTCAGCGAATTCGAACGTCTGCCGAACGAGCCGTTCTGCGGCGCCTTCGCCGGTAATAAGGAAGCGGTCGACTGGGCGCTGCTGTGGCTGCCGGAAGGTGGCGACGCGGTACAGGAAAGCTACGTCAACCTGATCCCGACTGCGCAGGGCGGCACGCACGTCAACGGTCTGCGTCAGGGCCTGCTCGATGCGATGCGCGAGTTCTGCGAATTCCGCAGCCTGCTGCCGCGCGGCGTGAAACTCGCGCCGGAAGACGTCTGGGAGCGCATCGCTTTCGTCTTGTCGATGAAGATGCAGGAACCGCAATTCTCCGGCCAGACCAAAGAGCGTCTGTCTTCCCGTGAAGCGGCGGCGTTCGTCTCCGGTGTGGTGAAAGACGCTTTCAGCCTGTGGCTCAACGCCAACCCGGAAACCGGTCTGGCCCTGGCCGAACTGGCGATCAATAACGCCGGTCGTCGCCTCAAGGCGAGCAAGAAAGTCGAGCGCAAACGCGTCACTCAAGGCCCGGCATTGCCGGGCAAACTGGCTGACTGCGCCGGGCAGGACCCGATGCGTTCCGAACTGTTCCTGGTCGAGGGTGACTCCGCCGGCGGTTCGGCCAAGCAAGCGCGGGACAAGGAGTTCCAGGCGATCCTGCCGTTGCGCGGCAAGATCCTCAACACCTGGGAAGTCGACGGCAGCGAAGTGCTCGCCAGCCAGGAAGTGCACAACATCGCCGTGGCCATCGGCGTCGATCCGGGCGCGGCGGACATGAGCCAGCTGCGCTACGGCAAGATCTGCATCCTCGCCGACGCCGACTCCGACGGTCTGCACATCGCCACTTTGTTGTGTGCGCTGTTCGTCCAGCATTTCCGCCCGTTGGTGGATGCCGGTCACGTCTATGTGGCGATGCCGCCGCTTTACCGTATCGACCTCGGCAAAGAGATTTACTACGCCCTCGACGAGGCCGAGCGCGACGGTATTCTCGATCGCCTGGTGGCCGAGAAGAAACGCGGCAAGCCGCAGGTCACCCGATTCAAGGGTCTGGGCGAAATGAATCCGCCGCAACTGCGTGAAACCACCATGGACCCGAACACTCGGCGTCTGGTGCAGTTGACGCTGGGCGAAGACTTCGCCGAAACCTCGGAAATGATGGACATGCTGCTGGCGAAGAAACGCGCCGGTGACCGCAAATCCTGGCTGGAATCCAAAGGCAACCTCGCCGAGGTGCTGGCCTGATGCAGTTTGGCTGGGCCTTGGCGGGTGCGTTGCTGCTGAGTGCGCTGAGCGTGTCGGCCGAGCCGCTGCAACAATTGCGGCTGCTTTCCGAACACCCGGTCGAAGGCATGCGCGGCGGTAACCTGTCAGGTCTGGCCATGTGCGGCAATGAGCTGTGGACGGTTTCCGATCGCGATGACGAGCAGATCTACCGGCTCGATACCCGCGATCCGGTCTGGCAGGCGCAAACCGTGCACATCGACGTGCCGCCTGTGCCGGAGAGCGGTTTGCCTTGGGGGTTGAGTTCTCGCACCTGGGCGGCGTCGTTCATTCGCGGTGGCGATCTGGATTTCGAAGGCATCAGTTGCGACAGCGTAGGCAATCGCTACATCGTCAGTGAGGCCCATGCGGCGGTGTTGCAGGTGCCGGTCAGTGGCCCGGCGAACTGGCTGAAAATCTCGCCGCTGCTGGTTCGCGAAGCGCGGGCGAGCGGCCTGCTGCTGAAGTTCAATTCGATCTTCGAGGGCCTGGCGATCAACCCGTCCGGTGATCAGATATGGCTGGCCGCCGAACGGCAAAAGCGCGGCCTGCTGCTGATCAAGCGCCAGCAGACGGTGTGGGATTGTGACGGTCGCTGCGTGCTGCTCAGTGAGGGCGGCAAGGAGATGCAGCCGCCACAGTTTCCGAAAGCGAAAGCGGTTCATCGCGACTTTTCCGACATTTCGTTGTTTAACGGCAAGCTGTTTACCCTTGAACGCAACGCTTTCGAGATCTGCCGTCGCGATGCACAGACGGCCAAAGTCGAGCAATGCTGGTCGTATGCCGGCGAACTGTTGCAGGAAAATCGCCGCTACTCGCAGAACTACGGACTGGAGGAAGCGCTGATCATTGATGCCGAAGGCGCGTGGATCGGCGTCGACAACAATTTTGGCCCGCGTGCCGACGGCGAGGTCCGCCCGGTGGTCTGGCGCTTCGCCGCGCCGGACGGCGGCTGGAGTGCCAGTCCTTGAGCCAGCAGCCACCGGGAAAGCGTGCCGGTCGGGTGTTGATGATCCTCGCCTGGTGCGCGGCACTGTTTCTCGCGACGCGGTTTTTCGGTCAGTGGGAACAGCGCCAGCAGAACCCGAATATCGTGGTCACGTCGGAGCAGGGCGAAGGTTTTATCGAAGTGAAACTGGCGAGCAATGCCCAAGGGCATTTTGTCGCCAGCGGCCAGATCAACGGCGAACCGGTCGAGTTCATGCTCGACACCGGCGCGACCGATGTGGCGATCCCGGCGGATCTGGCCAAGCGTTTGAAGCTGCAAGAAGGTTTCGGCGTGACCCTGAGCACGGCCAACGGCCTGAGCCAGGGCTATCGAACGAAGATTGCCCGCCTGCAATTGGGCGACATCGTCCTGCGGGATGTCCGCGCACTGGTGGCGCCGGGGCTGCATGGCGATCAGGTGCTGCTCGGCATGAGCGCTCTGAACAAACTTGAATTTACCCAGCGCGGTGGCACCATGCTGCTGCGCCAGACAACGAACCGATGAGGCCCGCATGAGCGACTCCCTTGATCTCAGCCTGGACGGTGTAGAACGCCGATCGCTGGCTGACTTCACCGAAAATGCCTACCTCAACTACTCCATGTACGTGATCATGGACCGCGCCTTGCCGCATATCGGCGACGGCCTGAAGCCGGTACAGCGGCGTATTGTCTACGCCATGAGCGAACTGGGGCTGGACGCCGATTCCAAGCACAAGAAATCGGCGCGTACCGTCGGCGACGTGCTCGGCAAGTTCCATCCCCACGGCGATTCGGCGTGCTACGAAGCGATGGTGCTGATGGCGCAGCCGTTCAGCTATCGCTACACGCTGGTCGACGGCCAGGGCAACTGGGGTGCGCCGGACGATCCCAAGTCCTTCGCCGCCATGCGTTACACCGAAGCGCGGCTGTCGCGCTATTCCGAAGTGCTGCTCAGCGAGCTGGGCCAGGGCACCGCTGACTGGGGGCCGAACTTCGACGGCACCCTGCAGGAGCCGCTGGTATTACCGGCGCGCCTGCCGAACATTCTGCTCAACGGCACCACGGGTATTGCCGTGGGCATGGCCACCGACGTGCCGCCGCACAACCTGCGCGAAGTCGCCACCGCCTGCGTGCGTTTGCTGGATGAGCCGAAAGCCACGGTCGAGCAGCTCTGCGAACACATTCAGGGTCCGGACTATCCGACCGAAGCGGAAATCATCACGCCGCGTGCCGACCTACTGAAGATGTACGAAACCGGCAAAGGCTCGGTGCGCATGCGCGCCGTGTACCACGTCGAGGACGGCGACATCATCGTTACCGCGCTGCCGCATCAGGTCTCCGGCGCCAAAGTGCTGGAGCAGATTGCCGCGCTGATGCAGGCCAAACCGTCGAAAGCGCCGCAGATCGCCGATCTGCGTGACGAATCCGACCACGAAAACCCGTGCCGCATCGTAATCATTCCGGTCAACAGCCGCGTCGATCACGAAGCGCTGATGCAGCACCTGTTCGCCAGCACCGAGCTGGAGTCGACCTACCGGGTCAACGTCAACATCATCGGTCTGGACGGCAAACCGCAGCTGAAAAACCTGCGTGCGCTGCTGGTCGAATGGCTGGAGTTCCGCGTGCTGACCGTGCGCCGCCGCCTGCAATTCCGCCTCGACAAGGTCGAGCGTCGTCTGCACCTGTTGGACGGTTTGTTGATTGCCTACCTCAACCTGGATGAAGTGATCCACATCATCCGTACCGAGGAACATCCGAAAGCCAAACTGATCGAGCGTTTCGCCCTCAGCGAGATTCAGGCCGACTACATCCTCGACACCCGCCTGCGTCAGTTGGCGCGACTGGAAGAGATGAAGCTGCGTGACGAGCAGGACGAACTGCTCAAGGAACAAGCCAAGCTGCAAGCCCTGCTGGGCAGCGAAGCGAAGCTGAAGAAACTGGTGCGCACCGAGCTGCTCAAAGACGCCGAAACCTACGGCGACGACCGCCGTTCGCCAATCGTCGAACGCGCCGAAGCCAAGGCGTTGACCGAACACGATCTGCTGCCGAACGAGAAAGTCACTGTCGTGCTGTCGGAAAAAGGCTGGGTGCGTTCGGCCAAGGGCCATGACATCGACGCCACCGGTCTGTCGTACAAGGCCGGCGATGGCTTCAAGACCTCGGCGGCGGGGCGCTCCAACCAATTTGCCGTGTTCATCGACTCCACCGGCCGCAGCTATTCGGTTGCTGCGCATACCTTGCCGTCGGCCCGTGGTCAGGGCGAACCGTTGACCGGCCGTCTGACGCCGCCACCGGGCGCCTCGTTCGAATGCGTGCTGATGCCCGAAGACGATGCGCTGTACGTGATTGCCTCCGATGCCGGTTATGGCTTCGTGGTCAAAGGCGAAGACCTGCAAGCGAAGAACAAGGCTGGCAAGGCGCTGCTGAGCTTGCCGAACAACGCCAAGGTCATCGCGCCGCGTCCGGTCGCCGATCGTGAACAGAACTGGCTGGCCTCGGTCACGACCGAAGGTCGCCTGCTGATCTTCAAAATCAGCGATCTGCCACAATTGGGTAAGGGCAAAGGCAACAAGATCATCGGTATCTCCGGTGAGCGCGTGGCCAGTCGCGAAGAATATGTCACGGACATCGCCGTCCTGCCGGAAGGCGCCACCCTGGTGTTGCAGGCTGGCAAACGGACCCTGTCACTGAAAGCCGACGACCTCGAGCACTACAAAGGTGAGCGTGGACGGCGCGGAAACAAACTTCCGCGGGGCTTCCAGAGGGTGGATGCGCTGCTCGTCGAAAACCTCAATTAGACGAGAACGCCTTCCTAGAGCGTTCGATCTGCGATTAAACGCGTAGATCGACGCTTTGGCGCTGGAGTCGGAACGCATATTCACGGATGATATGGCCTTTCAAGCGCCGGCGTGGCCGAGCGTTCTTCATATTTATTGAGTATTTTCACTGTGGTCAGCCTTGTGGCGGCCACCTGGACGGGATGATGACTGCTCTACGCCCCCTTATTTTGTTGCTCGCCGGCGTTCTTGGCCTGGCGGGTTGCAGCGTTCACCAGCCGGTGTCGCTGTACCAACTGGACAGCGGAAGTCCGGTTCAGCCTGCGCAAAGCGCAGGCATGGCGGTTTTGCTGGGGCCGGTAGTTGTTGCCGATTACCTGCAACGCGAAACCCTGCTGCAACGTCAACCCGACGGTAGCCTGCAAGCAGCGACCGACGGTCGTTGGGCTGGCAGCCTTTCGTCGGATATCGATCAGTTGCTGATGCGTCAGGTCGCCGGTCACCTGGACAGCCAGCGTGTGGTGCTGGCGCCTGCTACTACCGGATTCACGCCGGATGTGCAGGTTCTGCTGACCATCACCCGTCTGGATTCCGGGGCAAAACAGCCGGCGATTCTCGATGCGCAGTGGCGTTTGATCGATCGTCGCGGCAAGGTGCGTGATAATCGCATCATTCACCTGCAGGAAACGCACGCCGGCAGCACCGCGTCCCAGGTGCAGGCACAAGGGGTTCTGTTGCAGCGTCTGGCCGAGCAGCTGTCGGTGGCGCTCAAGCCACTGGCCAACCAGCCGCCCGTGGCCGAGGCACCGCGCAAGGCCGCGCCGAAACCCGCAGCGCCGGCGGCGGATGCCGAAAAGCAGCCGAAGATTCCGATGGCCTCGCCGATTCGTACCGATATGGAAGTGTTTCGCTTCTGAGGCTGGAACGAGTCAGAACAGAGCCCGCCTTGTGCGGGCTTTGTTGTGTCTGGAGGTGGGGTGGAAGATCCAAAGCCCCTCACCCTAACCCTCTCCCGGAGGGAGAGGGGACCGATTGGGGGATATTCGAGAGCTACACCGACGTGAACGCGCGGAGGTGAATCCATAATCGCCAAGATCTGTCAGGTCGACATATGGCGCCAGACACCTCGGTCGGTCCCCTCTCCCTCCGGGAGAGGGCTAGGGTGAGGGGCTTTTCAGGGGGGCGCACGATTCCAATAACACCGCGCACAAAAAAGCCCGCAGACAATCACTCGTCTGCGGGCTTTTGCGGATCGGGCCTAAGCCTTACGCCCGGCGCTCATGCATCCGCGCCAGTTGCCGTTCCAGCATCGACGGATAAGGCTCCATCAACCGTTCTACACAGCAAGCGCCCTCAGGGCTGGCGATCGGCCGGATCCGCGCACGTTGGCGGATCAACGCGTCATCGCTGATCTTGCGTTCAACCAGTAGCAGATTGCGGCTGTGTTGCGACAAGGCCAGTGCATCCTGGGCCGAATCGGTCAGCAGCAGATCAATCTGGCTCAGACCGAACAATTCATCGCCCAAAGTCAGGCCCAGCTGCAATTGCAGGGTGATGCCGCTGTCTGCAACCTCGATCTGCAACTGATGACCCAGAGCACGCAGCAGTTCGCCGCAGCAGATGGCATTGGTCAGGTAATCGTCGCCGCAATCTTCGGTGTGGAACAGCAACAGCGTGCTGCCATCGTTGAGGGTTTCGATTTCGCCCTGATACAGCGAAGCAGCCTGCTCAAGGCAGTCGCGATAGCGTTCCTGCAATTCTTCCAGACGTGCGCGAGGCAAGCGGCGCAATTGTTCCTGCGAACCCAGTTGCACGGCCAGTACGGCGGTGTGCTGTGGCACGTCAGGGCTCGGTTTGCGCGTCAGCGGTTGGGCGGCGCCGTTGAGCGATTCGTCGCGCAGGTCGGCGAAAGCGTCATCGTCATCATCGTCTTCGACGGTGCTGACCAGGTGACGCGGCGCCGGTTTCTTCGCGGCCAGCGGGCGGCTTTCGTCGAAGCTCGGATCACGCAGGTTACGCACCTCGAATTCCGGCTCGTCTTCTTCCTCGGCGAATTCCGGCTCGGGTTCAGGTTCAGGCTCCGGTTCCGGGGCGTAGCTGGCGTGCAGCTGGCGCGCCAGATCGCCGATTTCATCCTGGCGATCGATGCCCGGTGTATGCGCGTCGATGCGGCGCAGCCACACGCGCAATTGCAGCAAGGGCGTCGACAGATAACGGCCCATGCGCAGGCTCAGAGCCAGCGAAAGTGCCAGCAGAATCGCGCTCAGAATGCCCATGCTTTGCAGGCTGATGGTCATTGGCTGCTGGAACTGATCCATGTCCAGGCTGATGCGCAGTTGCCCGGCCGTCACGTCCTGGAAAGTGATCTTGCTCTCGTACATACCCTCCGCTTCGCCCAGCAGGCTGTGCTTGGGACGCTGACCGGACTCGGCGAGGATGCGGTTGTCCACACTGTAGATTGCCGCGTGGGCGACCAGTTTGTTCTTGGTCAGATTGTTGAGCAGCACGTTGAGGCTGAGGATGTCGTTGGACACCAGCAGCTCGGTGGCGGAGGTGGCGGTCTGCGTGGTCAGGCTTTCGCCCAGCGCATCGGCCTGCTCGTGCATGGCCTGCTTGAATTGCAGCCCCATCACCCCGGCATAGATCACCAGGGCCAGAGCGACCAGGATCACGTTGTGGCTGGCAATGCGCAATGCAATCGGTACACGGCGATGGCGCAGTGCACGGAAGATCAGCAGGAAGAAGTTATCGGTTTTGACTGGCGTGGGCCGGTTCACTTGAGCTCGGCTCTTTGTCCGTGAAGTTGACGCGCAGTATAGCGACAGGCCCCAGACCGGCAAAGCGCTCGCGGTGCCCGATGGTCACTGAAAGTGGGTAGAATGCGGTTTTTTTCCAGTTGCGGGGGTGCGCGTTGCGCGAAATCGTCCTGATTAACATCACGGGAGTCGACCGTCCGGGTCTGACGGCGGCCATCACCGGTGTTCTGGCACAAGGTGGTGTGAACATTCTCGACATCGGTCAGGCGGTGATCCACGACACCCTGTCGTTCGGCATCCTGGTTGAAATTCCCGATTCCGAACAGGGCAAGTCAGTGCTCAAGGACATCCTGTTCAAGGGCTACGAACTGGATCAGCAAGTGCGCTTCACCCCGGTATCCGAAGAGGATTACCAGCAGTGGGTGGGCAATCAGGGCAAGAAGCGCCATATCGTTACCCTGCTGACGCGCAAAGTCACCGCCGGCCAATTGCAGGCGGTCAGCGCGATCACCGCCAAATATGGCCTGAACATCGACCATATCGACCGTCTGTCGGGGCGCATGCCGCTGGACACACCGGCCGACAAGGGCAAGGGCTGCATCGAATTCTCCGTGCGCGGTGAAGCGGCCGATCCGCAGGCCTTGCGCGCCGAATTCCTCAGCGTTGCCCAGGAATTGAACGTCGATATCGCCTTCCAGGAAGATTCGCTGTTCCGTCGCAACCGGCGTCTGGCCGTGTTCGACATGGACTCGACGCTGATCGAAGCGGAAGTCATCGATGAGCTGGCCAAAGCAGCCGGTGTGGGTGATCGTGTTTCGGAAATCACCGAGCGCGCGATGGCCGGCGAACTGGATTTCCGCGCCAGCTTCAAGGAGCGTCTGGCGCTGCTCAAGGGCCTCGACGTCAGCGTGCTCGACTCGATCGGCGCCTCGCTGCGCCTGACCGAAGGCGCCGAAACCCTGTTCGCCGAACTCAAGCGCCTCGGCTACAAAACCGCCATCCTGTCCGGCGGCTTCACTTATTTCGCCAAGCAGTTGCAAGCCAGGCTTGGCATCGATTACGTGTTTGCCAACGAGCTGGAAGTGGTCGACGGCAAGTGCACCGGCGTGGCGATCGAGCCGATTGTCGATGCGCAGCGCAAGGCTGACTTGCTCAAGGAACTGGCGCACAAGGAAGGTCTGCGTCTGGAGCAGACCATTGCCGTCGGCGACGGCGCCAACGACTTGCCGATGCTGGCGATTGCCGGGCTGGGCGTGGCGTTCCGCGCCAAACCACTGGTCAAGCAGTCGGCTAAGCAGGCGATCTCAACGCTGGGGCTGGATGGTGTGTTGTATCTGCTGGGTTTCCGCGATCGCGACGGGCAGCTCTGAGATCTCGATAAGCTGATCTGGCCTCTTCGCGAGCAGGCTCGCTCCCACATTTGAACTGCATTTGAATGAGGGAGCGAGCCTGCTCGCGAAGGCCGCGCCTCGATCTAGAGCGAATTCCACAACGAATCAAAATCCTCCTCACCTCCGCCATTCTGCGCAGGATCCAGCGAGCGATAGGCGAACTGGTTGAAGCTGTGCGTACTCGCCACCCGCCGATCCAGCCCGGCGCGGTGTTCTTCGCCCTGGGTGTTGATCAACACCTTGTTGCCTTCCTGAAAGGGCAGGCGCGGCGCAAGTACGGTCGCTGGCAAATCGATCGCACTGATTTCCGGCAACAGCAAACCGCGCAAATACTGGCTGTGATCATCTTTCGTTCGCACCAGTTGCAAGCCGCACGGCTGCGCGTGTGGCGCGACCAGTTCAATGCCCATCTGCGTGCCGCTGCCGCGCACCTGGCGGATCCAGCGAATCACCGCAATGCTCCAGCCTTTGCCCTCGCTGTCCTGAATGCCGAGCATTTCCCCGGCCTGCAATTCGGCCGGCACTTCGCTCGGCCAGGCCAGGCAATAGCCGCCGGGGCTATGGTTGATCACCGGCAAGGCGTAAGTCGGATAATTCGGCGCGTTCCCGGGGCCTTCTTCTTCGCTCAACTGGTCGTACTGGATTTCCTCGTACGGCAACAGCTCATCGTTACTTTGCGGGGCAGCGTCGAACGCCTGACTCCAGCTGTCCTTTTCGCCGTTGGCCACGACGCGGCTGAAATTTGCCGCGCGGGCACCGGGATGTTTGAGCAATTCGCTGAAGGTGCGCTCGCCGCCGAGGTAGAAGTGCAGGGCGCTCATGCCAACGCACACGGTCAGCGTGCCCTGGCCGGCGATGCGTTGAAAGCTGCGTTCGGCCGCTTGGCCCCAGGTAGCGTGCAGATGTTGCAGGGTGTCGACGCTGAGGCCGGCGGAAACGGGTAACGGGGTCGAGGTGGACTGGTGCAGCAGGTGCGTTTCGAGCTGTTTGACCAGCAGTTGCGGATCGAAGCCCAGCAGCCCGTTCTGTTGTTCGCTGCGAAACATCTTGCGGTAGCGCGGGCCGACATCGAGTTCCGGGCTGATGGCGAACAAACTGTCGTCGGCGCTGCCGGGATGCAGTTTGAGCAGGGCGCTCCACGGCTCGATCACCTCGGCCAGCCGGGCAATCTGGCTCTGGCGCAATTGATTGCAACGGGCACAGCCCAATAGCAGCGCGGCGATGTAGGTCTGTTCGACGCTCAGTTCGCTGGTCAAAAACGCCAGATCATCGCGCAGCCGCCGTTGTTGCAGCTGCATTTGCGCCGCGCTGCGATACAGCTGATGCAATTCGAACCACACATGTTCCGGCGGAGAACTGTACAACTGCGTGGCGCGCACCAGTTGCGCCTTCAGCGCGTGCGCGGCACGTTGCAAAGCGGTGCTGACCAGTGGCGCGCGGTCCTTGCTGTATTTGGGCAGGATGCGCAGAACGATCTGTTTATAGCCGATGGCCAATTGGCCTTGCAGCGCCTGGCACAGGTTGCTGACCTTGCGCGAGCGCTCGTCGAGCATGATCGCCTGATGCAGAAAGTGCCGTTCCAGATGCTGGCAGACGAAATACACCTCGGGCCGCAGCAGTTCCAGGAGTTGCAGGCGATTGTCGCTGGGAGTGAGCAACAGGTTCAGTTCGCCGAGGCCTTGATAGAGCAGGCGGGCGGTTTCGCCGATGTTGGCCTTGGGCAGGCCGGCGATCCAGCGCTTGAGATCACGCGGGCTGGCGTCGCAGAACGACAGGCGCGTTTGCGTGGGAGTCGGAGCGCGCAGCTTGGGAGAAAAGTTGGTCTGGCTCATGAGCAAAACCATAGCAGCAAATGCCGCGGTTTGCGGAAGCAGCCTCGGCTGCTTCCGCAAATTGGGTCACGCTTTTGGCAGTGCCAGACCTTGGCCCATCTGCACTGGCGAGCCGGCCACCAGCTCATCGGCCCACTTCACCTGATCCGGGCCAAACAGCACGATCGCCGTTGAACCGAGCTTGAAGCGCCCCAGTTCTGCGCCTTTTTCCAGATGAATCGGTGCGCGTGCGGCTTCGTCGTAGCGGAAGGTTTTCAGCTCGCGCTTCGGTGGCGTGACCAGACCGGCCCATACGGTTTCAATCGAAGCGACAATCATCGCGCCAACCAGCACCACGGCCATCGGCCCGCGTTCGGTGTCGAAAATGCACGCCACGCGCTCGTTGCGGGCGAACAGCTCCGGGACGTTTTCGGCAGTAGTCTGGTTCACCGAGAAAATGCGGCCCGGGATGTAGACCATTTCGCGCAGGGTGCCGGCCAGCGGCATGTGCACGCGGTGGTAGTCCTTCGGCGACAGGTAAATGGTGGCGAAATCGCCGCCCATGAACGGCGCTGCGTTGGCCGCATCACCGCCGAGCAATTCGAGCACGCTGAAACTGTGGCCCTTGGCCTGGAACACGCGACCGTGCTCGATCGGGCCGAGCTGGCTGACCGCACCGTCGGCCGGGCTGAGGATCGCGCCCGGAGTTTCGTCCAGTGGACGCGCGCCGTCTTTCAGGGCACGGGTGAAGAATGCGTTGAAGTGCTCGTAAGCGGTCAGGTCTTCGACCAGTGCTTGCGACATGTCCACTTGATAACGCTTGGCGAACCATTGGGTGAACGCATTCTTGAACCAGCGCACGCGGCATTCGGCGATGCAGCCGGCCAGACGCGACAGCAGGTGATGCGGCAGCAGGTACTGGCTGAGGATAAACAGACGCTCTTTCATTAGTTGTCCTTAAAAACCTTAAATCTCGACTGGCGTGTCAGGGTGGTTGCCCCATTCGCCCCAGGAACCGGCGTAGCCCTTGACCCGCGGATAACCGAGGGCTTTGGCCACCAGATAAGTGAAGCCCGACCGGTGATGGGTCTGGCAGTGGGTAATGATTTCCTTGTCCTTGGTGATCCCGAGGTCTTCGAGGACCTGCGGCATGTCGCTGCGGATGCGCAGCTGGCGTGCCTGATCCATGCCGGCGGTCCATTCGAAATTGACCGCGCCAGGAATATGGCCGCCCTTGGCTGCGAGAACTTTCTCGCCGGAATACTCCAGCGGCCCGCGCGCGTCCCAGATCGCCAGGTCGGCCGCGCCGAGACGGCTTTGCAGGTATTCGCGGGTGGCGGTCGGTTCGTCGTGCAGGGTCAGCGAGACCGGGCCACCGACAACGGGTGGTACCTGGATCGACATCGGCATACCGTCCGCCAGCCAGGCCGGCAGACCACCGTCTATATAGTGGTACTTGTCGTGGCCAATGACATCGAGCAGCCAGATGAAGCGCCCGGCCCAGCCACCGCCCTCATCGTCATACACCACGTAGACCGCATCTTTGCGATGACCGAGCTCACCAAACAACGCTTCCAGATCGGCCTTCGCCGGCATCAGCCCGGGCGCCGGTGGCTGGCCGAGCTGGGTGCGTTTCGGGTCGACAAAACGTGCGCCGGGCAAGTGACCTTCGGCATACCGGGCAGGGCTGGTCAGGTCCACCAGAATCAGTTCCGGCGACTCCAGGCGCGGCAGCAGGTCGCTCGGCTCGATGACGAGCGGCAAGCCAGAGAAGTCAGACATGTGAGGTCTCCAGAGCACAAAGGGGAGGATTGTAGCGCAGGCTCATTGGCCACGGCTGCTAAAGCTGTGCAGGGCTTTTTCGATGCACTGCGCGGTTTTGCCGAAGGC
>NZ_RAZO01000195.1:20956-22647 GCF_004307535.1 Pseudomonas sp. Sample_9 | reverse complement strand
GCCCTGCCCGCCCCTACGATTTAAAGCCAAACACAAAACCCTGTGGGAGCGAGCCTGCTCGCGAATGCAGTGTGTCACTCAGCAGTCGAGTGTCTGACACACCGCTTTCGCGAGCAGGCTCGCTCCCACAGGTGCTGCGTTTCAGGTTAATGCCCGCTGGCGGCAGGCCCGGCCTTGGCGGCGAACGGCGGCTTAGCCAGCCACACAATCAGAATCAACCCCATGAATCCCCAGCCCAGCAACGTGAAGTAATCCACGGTGGAGAGCATGTACGCCTGGCTCGTGAGGATCTGATCCATCTGCGCATACGCCGACTGACTCGCCCCACCCAACTGATTCAAGGTCTCGCGGGTGGCTGGCTCAAACGTGCTGATGCTTTCGCTCATATACGCATGATGCTGATCGGCCCGGCGAATCCAGATCCAGGTGGTCAGCGAGGCCGCGAAGCTGCCGCCCAGTGTCCGCAGGAAAGTCGCCAGGCCTGCGCCGTCAGCGATCTGGCTTGGCGGCAAGTCCGACATCAGAATGCTCAGGGTCGGCATGAAGAACAGCGCCACGCCGATGCCCATGAACAACTGCACCAGCGCGATGTGCTGGAAGTCGACTTCGTTGGTGAACTCGGCACGCATGAAGCAGCTCAGGCCGATCGCCAGAAACGCAATGCCGGCGAGCAGACGCAGGTCGAACTTGTGCGCGTACTTGCCGACAAACGGCGACAGCAGCACCGGCAGAATCCCGATCGGCGCCACGGCAAGTCCCGCCCAGGTCGCGGTGTAACCCATTTGCGTTTGCAGCCACTGCGGCAGGATCAGGTTGATGCCGAAGAACCCGGCGTAACCCAAGACCAGCACCAGCGTGCCGATGCGGAAGTTGCGATAGGCGAACAGGCGCAGATTGACCACCGGATGGCGGTCGGTCATTTCCCAGATCACGAACACCGCCAGGGCGACCACGGAAATCGCCGCGCCGACAATGATGAAATTCGATTCGAACCAGTCCAGGTCATTGCCCTTGTCGAGGATCACCTGCAACGCGCCAACGCCAATGATCAGGGTGATCAGGCCTACGTAGTCCATTGGCTGGCGACTGGTGACCACCGGCCGTTTCGCCAATTGCGAACGCACCACCATCACCGCAAAGATGCCGATCGGCACGTTGATAAAGAAGATCCACGGCCAGCTGTAACTGTCGGTGATCCAGCCGCCGAGAATGGGCCCGGCAATCGGCGCGACCACCGTGACCATCGCCAGCAACGCCAGGGCCATCCCGCGTTTCGCCGGTGGGTACACCGCGATCAACAGGGTTTGCGTCATCGGATACAACGGCCCGGCGACCAGACCTTGCAGCACACGAAAGCCGATCAGCTCGGGCATCGAGGTGGAAATGCCGCAGAGAAACGACGCCAGCACGAACAGCATCGTCGCCCACAGAAACAGCTTCACCTCGCCGAAGCGGCGGCTGAGCCAACCGGTCAGTGGCAGCGCAATCGCGTTGCTCACGGCGAACGAGGTGATGACCCAGGTGCCCTGCTCCGAACTCACCCCGAGGTTGCCGGAAATCGTCGGCAACGCCACGTTGGCGATGGTCGTGTCGAGCACTTGCATGAACGTCGCCAGCGACAGGCCGATGGTGCTGAGCAACAGGCTGGGCGGCGTGAAAGAAGCGTTATTGCTCATTGTGAATCCTATGAA
>NZ_RAZO01000195.1:0-20856 GCF_004307535.1 Pseudomonas sp. Sample_9 | reverse complement strand
GCAACAGGCTGGGCGGCGTGAAAGAAGCGTTATTGCTCATTGTGAATCCTATGAACCCTGAGGAGCGCTGCGCCATGGCAAGCACAGCTGACCCTGTGGGAGCGAGCCTGCTCGCGAAGGCGGTGGATCAGTCGACATTTATGTTGAATGTCAGTCAGCATTCGCGAGCAGGCTCGCTCCCACAGGGGTTGGAGTCAGCATTCAGCGCTGTGCGGTCTTGCCCGCCGCGGCGCTGTTATCGTGAATCAACTGGGCAATCATCGCGTCCGCTTCGGCCAGTTGGCGCTCGTAGACGTTGGTGCTGAACGAGGCCTTTTGCGGCGGTTGCTGGGCCAGCACCGGGCCGCTCTGGTCGTGCAGATTGACCTCGACATTGGTCGACAGACCGACACGCAGCGGGTGCTTGGCCAGCTCTTCGGCATTGATGTGGATACGCACTGGCACGCGCTGGACGATCTTGATCCAGTTACCGGTGGCGTTCTGTGCCGGCAGCAAGGCAAATGCGCTGCCGGTACCGGCACCGAGGCTGTCGACGGTGCCGCTGTATTTCACATCGCTGCCGTAAATATCGGCCTCGATATCGACAGGCTGACCGATGCGCATGTCACGCAGTTGGGTTTCCTTGAAGTTGGCGTCGATCCACAGCTGATCCAGCGGAATCACCGCCATCAACGCAGTGCCCGGCTGCACACGCTGACCGAGTTGCACGGTGCGCTTGGCGACGTAACCGGTGACCGGCGCGATCAACGTGCTGCGGGCATTGGTCAGGTAGGCCTGACGCAGATCGGCAGCCGCCGACATTACGTCCGGATGGGACGAGACCACGGTGTCGTCGACCAGCGCGCTGGTAGTTTTCAGTTGCTGTTTGGCGTTAGCCAAGGCGTTCTGCGCCGAGGTCAGGTCGTCGCGGGCGTGGGACAGCTCTTCCTGGGAAATCGCCCCGCCCTGAGCCAGATTTTTACGGCGGTTGTAGTTGTCCTGCGCCTTCTGCACTTCGGCCTGCTGCGCGTTGACCTGGGCTTTCATGCCATCGACGTTGCTGTACAAGCCACGGACCTGACGCACAGTGCGCGCCAGTTTCGCCTTGGCACTTTGCAGGCCGACTTCGGCATCGTTGGGGTCGAAGTTGACCAGCACCTGGCCTTCCTGGACCAGATCCCCGTCGTCGGCGCCGATGCTGACCACGGTGCCGGTGACCAGCGGCGTGATTTCCACGACGTTGCCATTGACGTAGGCATCGTCGGTGCTTTCGTTAAAGCGCCCGATGAACTCGTGATAGGCCCAGACGCCGGCAATGGCGAGCAGGACCACCACAGCGAGGGCCAGCAGCATCACCTTGCGTTTGCGCGGGTTGCCGGTGTCCGGGGTGTTGTCTTGAGCTTGGGTGTTTTCGGCAGTGGCCATGACAAATACCTTGAATTATGGGTGCGACGAGGCTGGGCTGGCGTTGGCTGCGTTCAGGTTTTCACCCTGAAAGCCGCCGCCCAGCGCTTGCATCAGTTGAATCGACAGGTCGATCTGCTCGGCATTGAGGGTCGCCAGCTGACGCTGGGCCTGGAGCAATTGCTGCTCGATGCTGAGCACGTCCAGGTAGTTGCCGATGCCGGAACCGTAACGCTGGACGACGGTGTTGTAAGAGTCCTGAGCAATGTCGGTGGCGTGCTGTTGCGCGCCGATCTGCCGGCCGATATCGCGCAGCTGATTGATCGTATCGCCGACATCGCCGAGGGCTTTCACCAGACTTTTGTTGTACTGCGCCACCGCCAGATCGTAATCGGCGTCGCGCGCATCGAGGTTGGCGCGCAGGCGTCCGCCATCGAAAATCGGCAGCGACACGGTCGGCGCGATGTTGAAGAAGCGGCTGGCCGAACCGAACATCGCATCACCCAGCAACGACTCGGCGCCGGCCGAGGCCGACAGGTTGAGGTTGGGATAGAAGCGGGTTTTCGCCGCATCGATGTCTTTGCTCGCCGCTTCGACGCGCCAGCGCGCCGCAACCAGATCCGGGCGGCGGCCGAGCAGTTCCGCCGGCAACACCGACGGCACCGCCACGGCGCTGGCTTGCAGGACTTTCGGACGAGCGATTTCGTTGCCACGATCCGGGCCTTTGCCGAGCAATACGGCCAAGGCGATTTTCGCGCTGTTCAAGCGTTTTTCCGCGTCGATCAGGCTGGCCTGAGAACTGGCTTCCAGACTCTGGGTTTGCTGGAACTGGTACTGGCTGTCGATCCCCGAACTCAAGCGGCGCTGACTGAGGTCGAGCATTTGCCGGGTGCGCTTGAGGTCTTCGCTGGCGAGGTCGTAAACGATGTGCGCCTGACCGAGATCGCTATACGCACGGGCGACGTCAGCGGCAAGTGTCAGCTGCGCGGCCTGACGGTCGACCTCAGCAGCGCGAGCCTCGCCGAGTGCGGCTTCCCAGGCATCGCGCTGGCCGCCCCACAAATCGAAGTTGTAATTGAAGCCGGCACTGACATTGCGCACCGTCGCATAAGCCCCGCCCTGCCCGCGCGGATCCTGATCGCGGGCCAGACGCGAACGGCTGATGCCAGCGCTGGCGTCGAGGGTCGGATAACGCTCGGCATCGGCGGCATAGGCGGCGGCACTGGCCTGATGGGCGCGGGCTGCGGCGATCTGCATGTCCGGGCTGTCGTGCAGGGCTTCGCGGATCAGGCCGTCGAGCTGCGGATCGCCGAGGCTGCTCCACCAATCGCTTTTCGGCCACGCCGCTGGCGATAGAGTGACGCCGTCGAGAGACTGCGCTGTCTTCAACTGCGCCGCGTCGAGGCGCTGGCCTTCGGTGTCGAGGCCGCTGTAATTGGCGCAACCGGCGAGGATCATCGCCGACAACAGCAGCGTCAGGCTGCTGCGCAAGGTCTTAGCGCTCATTGTGTTCACCCAAACGCTGGACGGTAATCGGGTCACCGGCGGCCAGGAGGATTTTCTTGAGGATGTATTCCAGGGTCTTCAGCTCTTCGCGGGTAATGGCACCGGCCAGTTCATTCATCGCCTCGGCACCAATCTGCGGCAGACGATCGGTCAACTGCTGGCCCTGCTCGGTCAGCTTCAGCTGCACCTGACGGCGGTCATCTTCGCTGCGCTGGCGAATCAGGAAGCCCTTCTGCTCCAGACGATCGAGCATGCGCGTCATCGACCCGCTGTCCAGCGACAGATGCCGGCACAGCTCGGTCGGGGTGTCGACGCCGAACTGGGCCATGATGATCAACACCTTGAACTGCGCGGCGGTGATGCCGTGCGGTTCCATGTGGGTATCGATGATCCGGTCCTTGAGCAACGCGGCACGACCGAGCAACAGGCCGAGGTGGCAGTGTTTGAATTCTTCCGGGGTGAAATGCTTCATGGCTCGACCTGATAACTGCCTAGGCAGTGAATGTATGTCGAGATGTTACTGCTTAGGCAGCGAATGTCAACGCAATAGTTAGGGGGCTTAGTAATTAGTTGACCAGTGGGCTGGGCTTTATTGCGTGCGCAACCGCATTCGCGAGCAGGCTCGCTCCCACAGGGAAAACACGTTCCAATGTGTGAGCGAGCCTGCTCGCGAAGGGTGCGACTCGGTTCAAATGAGCAGGTGCGCTCTAGAAATCCCGCTTGTAGAAAATATCCAGCGAACTCGCCACGCCGCTCGCTGCTTCGACGTAGACCTTCTTGCTCAGCTTGTAGCGCAAGGCGATGGTGCTGGCCGGTTCGAAGACGCCGACGCCGTAGCGCAGGCTGAGTTTTTCGGAGATGTTGCCGCTGGCGACGACGCTGGTGTCGTTGCCGCTGCCTTGGGTGTCGAGTTGGAAGTCCTGAATACCCAGATCCTTGGCCAGGCCGCTGGTGATGCCCGAGCTGCCCATCAGGCCCAGGCCCAGCGCGGCTTGCGCGAGCATGTTGTTGTCTTCGCCGCTGGTGCTCAGCGGACGGCCCAGCACCAGGTACGACAGCGCCTGTTCCTGACTCATCGCCGGTTCGGAGAAGATCTGCGTGGTCGGTTGTTCGGCGCTGCCGCTCAGGCGAATACCGGCGATGACGTCGTCGGTCTGGCGGATCGCTTCGATATCCAGATACGGCTGGTCGATGGGGCCGGCGAACAACAGACGCGCGCGACGTACCGTCAGGCGTTGGCCGTAGGCGCGATAGCGGCCGTCGTTGAGCCAGAGTTCGCCACGGGTGTCCATGTTGTCGCCGATGTGCACCTGACCTTGCAGATTCGCGGTCAGGCCGAAACCGGCGAAGCTCAGCTTGTCCTGGCCGACGATCACGTCGATGTCCATTTTCATCGCGATCGGCGGTTTGCCCTCTTCGGTCTGCGCGCCGACGATGATCGTGTCGTCGGAGACTTTTACCGTCGATGGCGGCAGTTCGCGCACGGTGATTTCGCCCTTCGGCACCAACACCTTACCGGCAACTTTCAGCTCATCGCCGGCCATGGAAATTTTCAGATCCGGAGCCATTTCCAATTTGGCGTAGGGTTCGACGCTGACCGGCAATTGCGTGCCCTTGAGCGCCAGATCGACCACCAGTGCCTGACCCCAGGCGACGTTGCCGTTGAGACTGCCTTTGCCAGTCTTGCCGCTGTCCCAGCCACCGTCCAGGCGCACCGATTCGCCGGCGATCGCCGCAGTCAGTTGCAGATTCTGCAACTCCATCGGCAGTTCGGCGCCGGACACCTCGCCGTCGCTGAGCTGCACGGTGCCGTTGACCAGCGGTGCGAGCAGGCCACCGGAAATAGTGCCGCTGCCGTTGAGCCGGCCGGTGAGTTTTTCCACCATCGGCACGAACGGCCGCGCCACCGACAGATCGAGGCCGGAAAGGCGGAACGAGCCGCTCAGCGGTTTGTTTTTCGGCAGCGGATTGAGCTGCGCCTGGACCATCAATTCGCCGAGTTTTCCGCCGACAAAATTGAGCTCGGTGTCGACGCGCTTGGGCGTGAGTTTGCTGGTGAGTTTGAGGGTCTGGTAGGGGAAATCCAGCCAGCGATCCTTGTCGCGCACGCGCAGGGTGCCACCGCTGGCGTCGACACTGACCGCGCCGTTCGGGCCGCTCGCCGGCAGGTCCAGTTGCAGATCGGCGTTGAGTCGGCCCTGCCAGGCGAAGTCCTTGGGCAGCCACTGCGCAAGGCTTTCGATCGGGAATTGCTTGAGGTGATAACGCAGCTTCGGCTCGGGCATCAGGCGCTGGTCTTCGCCACACAGGCTGGCATTGCCGGACAGCCAGCAATGCGCGCCGAAATTGATCTGGCCGTCCGCCAGGCGTTCCAGCTTGGCCGGGCTTTGCAGCTTCCAGTCCTGGCCACCGGCCTGAATGTCGCCACTGGCCAAGCGTCCGCGCCAGTTGCCCTTGTCGAGGTTGCCGTCCAGACCCAGCGCCAGTTTCAACTTCGGTCCGATCAGGTCGAGGTTGAGTTTCTGGCTCTTGATGTCGCCCTGAGCACTGGCGGTCAGGGTGCCGAGCGAAGTATCGCCGGTCTGAATGCCGCTGCCTTTGAGATTGATCTTCGCCCGCTGCGCACTGTCGAGCGTGGCGTCGAGGTTGAGGCTTTGCAGGCGATTGTCCTGAAAGGCCAGTTGCGAACCCTGCAGATCAAGCTTGCCCTGCGGCGCCTTCAACGTGCCGGCAACATTGACCTGACCGTTGACCTGCCCGCGCAATTGCGGCCAGAGCTGGGCCAGACGCGGCAGTTTGATGTCGATCTGGCCGCCGAGTTTGTCCTGCAGGCTGCCCTTGCCGTTAATGCTGTTGTCGCCGAGGCGGATCTGCAGGGCGTTGAGGTTCCACCGCTCGCCCGCACCGTCAGCCTTCGCTTGCAGGACCGCCGGCTGACCGCGCAATTTGCCTTTGAGGTCGAGGTCGGCGCTGAGGCTGAGCTGATCATTCTTCATCTCGCCTTTGCTCTGCAACGGCCCGGCCAGCGTGCCCGGCAGTTCGGCGACCCAATATGCCGGGTTGAGCGCCGACAGATCCAGCGCGGTATCCCAGGCGATGCCGTCGGCGAAGCGCACATTGACGTGCCCTTCGGCCTTGCCCTGGCCGGCCTGCATGACCAGTTGCGGCAAGGCGATCTGTTCGAGGCTGCCGCTGAACGGACTGCTCAAGGTGAACGCCCCGGCCGGGCCATCCAGCGCGGCGTCGAAATTACCGAGGTACTGGCCGTCGGTGTAGGACACTTCGCCGGTAAAGGTGCGCAACGTCACTTGCGGCTCGTCGATTTCCGGATAGAGCCGGTGCCACGGGAAGTCTTGCCAGTTGATATTGGCCTGAGCGCTGAGGCCCTTGCTCCAGTCGACACTGCCGGTGAGTTTGAGGTTTTGCTGGTCGTTGGCGTTGAGGTCGAGCCCGGCGATCTGCGCGCCGTTGGCGTCGACCTTGCCTTTGAGCAGCAGCGCCACTGGCGATTTTTCGGCGGGCAACGTGGCGTTGCCGAGCAGTTGATAACCGTTTTTCAGGTCGCCTTCGCCGGTGAGTACAAGCTGATTGAATTGCAGGGTGTCCGGCAGATCGGCGCTCGGCTTGAACGCGTCGCTGGTGATGCGCAGCTTGGCCGGGAGGTTTTCCGCCAGTGCTTGCAGCTCGCCGCTCAACTGGCCGTCGAGGTAACCACGGCTGTCGGCGTGCAGGTTGAGGGTTTTCAGCAGGTCGCCTTCAACTTTCAGCGCCAGGGTCCACGGCTCGCTGCCGGGAGCGGGCAAGGCCAGATCGCCCTGAATATTCAGTGGCCAGTTACCGCTCGGTTGCAGCAGGCCGGACAGGTTCAGGCTGAGCTCGTCACGCTGCAATTTCACGCTGTCGATCTGCAGGCCCTGCGCGGTCCAGTGCGCCGCCAGTTGCAAGCCCTTGAGCTGTTCGCTGCCGTTAAACAACAGGCTGCCGACCTCGACATCGCCGAGTTCAATGGCCAACGGTAACTGCAGATCGGGCAGTTTGATCGGGCCGCTCTCGGTGGTTTCTTCGCTGGGCGGGAACTGCAGGATCAGCTGATCGGCCTTGAGCTGATCGATGCACAAGGTCATGCGCGTCAGGCACAGCGGTGACCAGGCGAAGATCGCCTTGTTCAGCTCGACACGGCTGGTGTCCTGCTGCCACACCAAGTGATCGGCGCTCCACTGCCCAGCGAGGCGACCGTGGAAATTCTCCACGTTCAGGCCCGGCACCAGGCCCAACGCCCAACGACTGCCCGCCTGCGTACCAAGTAGTGCGGCCAGGCTCAGGACGATCAGCAAGACCAGCGCCAACACCGTCAGCGCCGTTATTTTCAAACCACGCTTCACAGCTCAGGCCCCATGGAAAAGTGCAGTCGGAAGCCGCCGCCGTCATCCAGCCCCCGTGCGAGGTCGAGGCGGATCGGCCCGACCGGCGAGACCCAGCGCACACCCACACCGACGCCGGTCTTGAGGTCGGGCAGTTCGAGTTTGTTGAAAGAGTTGCCCTGGTCGACGAAGGTCGCGACCCGCCATTTCTCGGCGATCGAGTATTGATATTCGACACTGCCGGCGATCATGTAGCGGCCACCGATGCGGTCGCCGTCAGAGTTTTTCGGCGACAGGCTCTGGTAGTCGTAACCGCGCACGCTCTGATCGCCACCGGCAAAGAAGCGCAGCGACGGCGGAATCGAGTTATAGCCATTGGTGGCGCTGCCGCCGACCTGCACGCGGCCGAGCAAGCGGTGCTTGTCGAACACCGTAGTCAGGCCTTTGACCAGCGCGGTGCCATATAAAAGGTTGTTGTCCGAACCGAGGCCTTCCTTGGCCACTTTGCTTTCGAAGCTCAGGCGGTAGCCGTTGCGCGGATCGATGCGGTTGTCGCTTTTGAGGTACGAATAACTGATGCCAGGCATCAGCAACGTGCTCAGGCCCGAGTCGTCGCCGAGTTCGTATTCTTCACGTTGCCATTTCAGCGAGATCACCCGCTGCCAGCCGCTGGGCAACTTGCTGTGCCATTCCGGGCCGAAGGTCAGCAGCTTGCTGAGGGTGTCGGAGCTTTCGATGTCTTCGAACTGATAGCCGCCGGCCCAACGCAGTTTGTCGGTCAACGGCGGGTCGAGCGGGATGTCGTAAAACAGCCCGACGTTCTGCCGGGGCGCGGAAAGCTCGGCTTCCCAGCCATAGCTGTCGCCTTGCGGGTTGACCCAGTGGCGCGTCCAGTTGGCCTTGATCCGTGGGCCGACGTCGGTCGAGTAACCGAGACCAAGGCCCATGGTGCGCGGCTTGCGCGTGTCGAGTTTGACCGCGACCGGAATCACATCGTTTTTCGCAGCGGTCGGCGCGGCGTCGACGCGCACGCCCTCGAAATAGCCGCTCGACTGCAGGTCGCGGTTGAGTTCGGCGATCAGTTCCGAATCGTAAGGCTCGCCTGCCTTGAACGGCACCATGCGTTGCAGCAGGTCTTCGTCGAACGGCGTGTCGCCCTCGAAACTGACTTTGCCCAGCGCATAGCGCGGGCCGCTGTCGTAGATCAATTCGATGTCGGCCACGCCCGCGCGCGGATCGACCATGAGCTTCTGGCTGGTGAAATGGCCGCTGAAGTAACCGAAGCGCGAGGCCTGATTCTGGATCACCCGTTTGGCGTCTTCGTAGCGGCCATGGTTGAGCACTGCCCCGGACTTGAGCAGGTCGCTTTTCGGTACGCGAAAGGATTTCAGCGAGGCCGCCGGGCCGTCGACGCGCACAGTGACGTTGCGCAGGCGAATCGGCTCGCCGGGATCGATGTTCAGCACCAGACGCGGTTTTTCCCCGCCCTTGACGTCACTGTCGATCTGCGGCTGGTAGTAGCCCAGCGCCTGCGCCGCTTTGCGCGCCTGCTCTTCGGCCCCGCGACTGAAGCGCAGCAAGGCTTCTTCGTCGCGATCGCCGAGGCTGCCGATATAGCCTTCTATATTGGCCTTGAGTTCATCGTTGGACGGCTTGATCCGTACATCCAATTCACTTTGCGCCAGCGCCGCGCAGCTGGATAACAGCATCAGCACGCCGCTGGTAAATCTTCGTGGAAACTTCATAGGCGCGGATGCTATCACGGGCTCGGGAGCCTGATAGAACAGGTAATTTGTGAAGAAGTTCGATCGTTATCCCGTTGCTGTTTGTAACACCTGCGGATTGGCGTGGAAAAATACGTGTTCGCGCACCGGCCCGACGGCAACCTCGCCGATCTCCTGATAACCCTGCCTTTTATAGAATTCCAGGTAGCGCGGGTTGCCGGTGTCGAGCACCACCCCTTGCGAGGTTTCATCGACCGCGCACCAGTTGTGCACGGCGGTGAGCAATTGTTCGCCGTAATGCTTGCCCTGAAACTGCGGATGCACACCAAGCAACGGCAGCATGTGCACCGAGTCACCCGGCACGCACGCGGCGACGGCATCGTGGTATTCCAGATAACGCCGGGTGCAGCGAAAACCAGTGCTGAGCACCATGCGCAAGCGCCACGCCCAGCTCTCGGTAACGCCCAGGCGCCGTTGCGGTGGTGCGATCAGGGCAATGCCGATCAAGCGATCGTTGACCAACAGGCCGATCGCCGGCAGGTCCTGGAGGAAATGCTGTTTGACCAACTCGCGCACCGTCGCGCGCACGCGCTGTTCGTAGCCGGGACGTTCGGCTTCGAACAGATAGCCGAAGGTCGGCTCGTGGCGATAGGCCTGATACAGCAACGAGCGGGCTTCGCGTGAATAGCCGCGGTCGAGCATGTGGACGTCGGCAACGGCGGACTGGGTTTCAGGCATTGCAGTGATTCTCCCCGGAGGCGCGCTCGGAGGCTGGCGCGCTTGTTGGTACGAACCTTGGGCGGATGTGGTGGTTCCCCTGAAAGGTATAGACCAAGTCGGGATCTTCATCGATCTTGCCGGCCTCTTCGCGAGCGAGCTCGCTCCCACAGGGGACCGCGGTCTGAATGTGGGAGCGAGCCTGCTCGCGAAGGGGCCAGATCCAACAACCCAAATCCCACAGGTGAAATTGATTTGTCCCACACTGGCCCATCTCCCCCATGTCAGCTAGCATCGCCCTTTTGCCAGGACTGCCGACCATGAAGATTGTTTCCTTCAACATCAACGGACTGCGTGCCCGTCCGCATCAGCTGGCAGCGCTGATCGAAAAACATCAGCCCGACGTGATCGGCCTGCAGGAAACCAAGGTTCACGACGACCAGTTCCCCCACGAAGACATCCGCGCCCTTGGCTATCACGTGCACTTTCATGGCCAGAAGGGCCATTACGGTGTCGCCTTGCTCTCGCGCAACGAACCGATCGCCATCCATAAAGGCTTCGCCACCGATGAAGAAGACGCGCAGCGGCGCTTCATCTGGGGCACTTTCGCTGATGCCAATGGCGTGCCGGTGACGATCATGAACGGCTATTTCCCACAAGGTGAAAGCCGCGATCACCCGACCAAGTTCCCTGCCAAGGAGCGTTTCTACAGCGACCTGCAAGCGCTGCTGGAAAGCCAGTTCCACAATGAACAGCCACTGGTGGTGATGGGCGATGTGAATATTTCCCCGGAAGACTGCGACATCGGCATCGGCCCGGACAACATGAAGCGCTGGCTGAAAACCGGCAAATGCAGCTTCCTGCCGGAAGAACGCGAGTGGATGGCGCGCCTGAAGAACTGGGGCCTGACCGACAGCTATCGTCACCTCAACCCCGAGGTGAGCGACATGTTCAGTTGGTTCGACTACCGCAGCCGTGGTTTCGAAGATGAACCGAAGCGTGGGCTGCGCATCGATGTGATTCTGGCTTCCCATGGTTTGCTGCCACGGGTCAAGGACGCCGGCGTGGACTACGAACTGCGCGGCATGGAAAAACCATCGGACCATGCGCCGATCTGGCTTGAGCTGAGCTGATCCAGCCTGAGGGAATTTTCATTGTGGGAGCGAGCCTGCTCGCGAAAGCGGTGGATCAGCGACGAATTTCTCGACTGACACGCCGCCTTCGCGAGCAGGCTCGCTCCCACAGGTAATCCCCTGTCATATTTCGGTCACGCGCCTGACTTAATCTCCCCGGCAATCCCCTTGGCTTGATTCGGTGCCGGCATGACCCTGCGTGTTCTCTGCGTTTTCCTGTTGAGTGGCTGGCTGTCGGTGTCCGCCGCCGCCCTGCCGATCCCCGAAAACGGCCCGGCATTGCGCATTCAGGGCTCCAACACCATCGGCGCCGAACTTGGCCCGGCGCTGGTCGAAGGCCTGTTGCAGGAACAAGGCCTGCTGAAAATCCACCGCGAAACCCCGGACACCGCCAACGAACAACGCATCGTCGGCCAGACCGCACAAGGGCAACGCGTGGTCATCGAAGTCGCCGCCCACGGTTCCAGCACTGGCTTCACTGCATTGAAAAACGCCAGCGCCGATCTGGCCGCCTCTTCCCGTGAGATCAAGGACAGCGAACTGCTTGCCCTGCAAGCCCTCGGCGATCTGAAAAGCCCGGCGGCCGAGCAAGTCATTGCCATCGACGGCCTGGCGATCATCCTCAACCCGGCCAACCCGCTTGAGCAGTTGAACACCGAGCAACTGGCGCGGATTTTTGCCGGTGAAGTGAAAACCTGGGAAGAGCTCGGTGGGCGTGGCGGCGCTATACATTTATATGCGCGGGATGATCAATCGGGGACGTTCGACACGTTCAAGGAGCTGGTCCTGAGCCGGCGTGGGAAAAGTCTCAGCAGCGCAGCGAAACGTTTCGAATCCAGCGAGCAGTTGTCCGACGCGGTCAGCGCCGATCCGCAAGGTATCGGCTTCATCGGCTTGCCTTACGTGCGTCAGGCCAAAGCCGTGGCGATTGCCGACGGCGCGTCGCAAGCGATGCTGCCGCTGAACAGTCTGATCGCCACCGAAGATTATCCGCTGTCGCGGCGCTTGTTCTTTTATCTGCCGCCGGACAGCCGCAATCCTTGGGCGCAGGCGTTGGCAACGTTCGCGCAAAGTCCACAGGGACAGGCGATCGTCGCGACTAGCGGTTTTATCAGCCAGACCGTACAAGCCATGAGCGTGACGCCGAATGCGCTGATGCCCGAGGGTTACCAATCCCTCAGCCGGCATGCTCAGCGTCTGACAGTGAATTTTCGTTTTGCCGAGGGCAGCGCCAGTCTGGACAACAAGGCGCGGCAGGATCTGGCGCGGGTGCTCGACTATATAAAGCGCCATGGCAAGACCGAGCGCGCGGTGACGCTGGTGGGGTTTGGTGATTTGAAGGATGACCCGGCGCGGGCCGATCTGCTGTCGAAGCTGAGAGCCATGGCAGTGCGGCGTGAGCTGGTCAAAAACGGTGTGGTCATGCGCGAAGTACGCGGCTTTGGTGCGCTGATGCCGGTGGCGACCAACAGTGCAGATGAAGGGCGGATCAAGAATCGGCGGGTTGAGGTTTGGGTGTATTGATCCTGATGTCGATGTGCTGAATGTACAGGCCCTTTCGCGAGCAGGCTCGCTCCCACATTGGATCTGTGGCGTGCACAAATCTTGTGGGAGCGAGCCTGCTCGCGAATGAGGCGACGCGGTATTACTGACCGCTGCGCAACATCTCCTTCGGCACATACTTGCCGATCTCGAACTTGCCAATCGCCGCGCGGTGCACTTCATCCGGGCCGTCGGCCAGACGCAGGGTGCGCTGCATGGCATACATGTAGGCCAGCGGGAAATCGTTCGACACCCCTGCCCCGCCATGCATCTGGATAGCGCGATCGATCACCCGCAGGGCCACGTTCGGCGCGACGACTTTGATCTGCGCAATCTCGCTTTTCGCCACTTTGTTGCCGACGGTGTCCATCATGTACGCCGCTTTCAACGTCAGCAGGCGCGCCATGTCGATCTCCATTCGCGAGTCGGCGATCTTGTCGATGTTGCCGCCCAGACGCGCCAGTGGTTTGCCGAATGCGGTGCGGCTCACCGAGCGTTTGCACATCAGTTCCAGTGCACGCTCGGCCATACCGATCGAACGCATGCAGTGGTGAATGCGGCCTGGGCCAAGGCGACCCTGGGCAATTTCAAAGCCGCGTCCTTCACCGAGCAGGACGTTTTCGTACGGCACCCGAACGTTATCGAACAGCACTTCGGCGTGACCGTGCGGTGCGTCGTCGTAACCGAACACCGGCAGCGGCCGGACGATCTTCACCCCGGGGGTGTCGACCGGCACGAGAATCATCGAGTGCTGGGCATGACGCGGCGCGTCGGGGTTGCTCAGGCCCATGAAGATCAGGATCTTGCAGCGCGGATCGCAAGCGCCGGAAGTCCACCATTTCTTGCCGTTGATTACCCACTGATCGCCATCGCGCACAGCACGGGCGGCCATGTTGGTTGCGTCGGAAGACGCCACATCAGGCTCGGTCATGGCGAACGCCGAACGGATTTCGCCGCGCAGCAGCGGCTCGAGCCAGCGCTGTTTCTGTTCTTCGTTGGCGTAGCGCACCAATACTTCCATATTGCCGGTGTCCGGCGCCGAGCAGTTGAACGGCTCCGGCCCCAGCAGGGAACGGCCCATGATTTCCGCCAATGGCGCATATTCGAGGTTGCTCAGGCCGGCGCCCAGCTCGGACTCAGGCAGAAACAAATTCCACAGCCCTTCAGCCTTGGCCTTGGCCTTGAGCTCTTCCATGATCGCGGTCGGCTGCCAGCGATCGCCCTCGGCGACCTGGCGTTCGAACACCGCTTCGGCCGGGTAAACGTAAGTGTCCATGAACGCAGTCACGCGCTCACGCAGTTCCTGAACCTTGGGCGAATAAGCGAAATCCATGGGTAGTTACCTTCTCGGGCAGAGGTTGTTCAAGTCATGTATCGATGCTAGAACAGCGCTGATCATTTACCTAGCCTATTCTCGGCGTGTATAAACATTCATCACCAATATATGATCCGCTGATCGTCAGCCCCAAAACACTTGCACTTAATAACAAGAGAAGCCGCGTTATGAATCTGAGCAAGGTCGACCTCAACCTTTTCATCGTCTTCGACGCGATCTACACCGAAGCCAACCTGACCCGCGCCGGGCAGATTGTCGGCATAACCCAGCCGGCGGTGTCCAACGCCCTGGCGCGGTTGCGCGAAACCTTCAACGACCCGCTCTTCGTGCGCACCGCTCAGGGCATGGTGCCCACGCCGATGGCGCAGAACATCATCGGCCCGGTGCGCAACGCCCTGTCGCTGCTGCGCGTGTCGGTGCAGGAAAGTCGCATCTTCAACCCGGCGCAGGCGGTCAAGACCTACCGCATCAGCATGACCGACCTGACGGAAGCAATCATTCTGCCGCCACTGTTCCAGCGCCTGCGCCGCCTCGCGCCAACGGTGATCATCGAAAGCTTTCTGTCCAAGCGCCGGGAAACCACCAAGGAACTCGCGGCCGGGCGTCTGGATTTCGCTGTGGATGCGCCGCTCAACACCGACCCGCAGGTGCGCCACGTCAAGCTGATGGACGACCGTTACGTCTGTGCCATGCGCAAGGGCCACCCAATGGCGGGCAAGGAAAAACTCAGCCTCGATGACTACCTGTCGCTGACTCACATCCATATCTCCAGCCGCCGCAGCGGTCTGGGTTATGTCGATCTGGCGCTGGGCAAAATGGGCATCCAGCGCAAGATCGCCCTGCGCTCGCAGCACTATTTGATGGCTTCGCAAGTGATGCAGCAGACCGACATGGTCATGACCGTGCCGGAACGCTTCGCCCGCCGCCATGATTTGCAGTCGTTCAATTTGCCGGTGAATGATGTGCCGTCGGTGGAAACGCATTTGTACTGGCACGAAAGCACCGACCAGGACCCGGCCAACCGCTGGATGCGCGAGCAGATGATCGAGTTGTGCCAGCAGGTGACGGCGCAGGAGAAGAAGCTGGAGAAGGTGTAGGGCTTTTTTACCGCGTTATCGTTCTTCGCGAGCAGGCTCGCTCCCACAATGAATTGCATTTCATCTGAAGGAACGCGGTCGAATGTGGGAGCGAGCCTGCTCGCGAAGAGGCCTGTACAGACACCCCAAAACCATCCCGCTTGACGTAAACGTAAACCACCGATTAGCTTAGCGCCATGCCCATTTTCCGAGCGCTTTCATGAGCAGTCAGACCTACAGCATTTCCGACCTCGCCCGCGAGCTGGACATCACCACCCGGGCGATCCGCTTTTATGAAGAGCAAGGCCTGCTCAGCCCCGAGCGTCGTGGCCAGGAACGTATCTATTCGCCGCGCGACAAGGTCACCCTGAAGCTGATCCTGCGCGGCAAGCGCATCGGTTTCTCCCTGGCCGAATGCCGCGAGCTGATCGAACTCTACGACCCGTCCGGCGGTAACACCAAACAGCTCAACAGCATGCTGGCGAAAATCAGCGAACGCCGCGAACAGCTCGAACAGCAGTTGCTGGATATCGAACAGATGAAGCTTGAGCTGGACACTGCCGAAGAGCGCTGCGTGCAGGCGCTGGAGCAGACGCTCAAGAGCCAGCAAATAGCCCAGTAGTCTGCCAATACACCTTTCCCTGTGGGAGCGGGCTTGCCCGCGATGGCGTCGGGTCAGTCAACATCATTGCAGGATGTTCCGGCCTCATCGCGGGCAAGCCCGCTCCCACAGGGATCACCACGAATCCACGAAGCAGGTCCCGCCCATGTCCCTCCCCTCCCAAGTACGCCTGATCGAAGTCGGCCCGCGCGATGGCCTGCAGAACGAAGCCCAACCGATCAGCGTCGCTGACAAGGTGCAATTGGTCGATGCGCTGAGCGCCGCAGGGCTCGGCTACATCGAAGTCGGCAGTTTCGTCTCGCCGAAATGGGTGCCGCAGATGGCCGGATCCGCCGAAGTGTTCGCGCAGATTGAGCGCAAACCCGGCGTGACCTACGGCGCGCTGGCGCCGAACCTGCGCGGCTTTGAAGACGCGCTCGCCGCCGGGGTCAAGGAAGTCGCGGTGTTCGCCGCCGCCTCCGAGGCGTTCTCGCAGCGCAACATCAATTGCTCGATCAGCGAAAGCCTGGCGCGGTTTGCGCCGATCATGGAGGCGGCGAAACAACACGGCGTTACCGTGCGCGGTTACGTTTCCTGTGTGCTGGGCTGTCCGTATGAAGCCACGGTCGCGCCGGAGCAAGTGGCGATGGTCGCGCGCGAACTGTACACGATGGGCTGCTATGAAGTGTCGCTGGGCGACACCATCGGCACCGGCACGGCGGGCGCGACCCGGCGCCTGTTCGAGGTGGTCTCGGCGCAGGTGCCACGGGACAGACTTGCCGGGCATTTTCACGACACCTACGGCCAGGCCATGGCCAACATCTACGCCAGCCTGCTCGAAGGCATTGCGGTGTTCGACAGCTCTATCGCCGGCCTCGGCGGCTGCCCGTACGCCAAAGGCGCGAGCGGTAACGTTGCCACCGAAGACGTGGTGTACCTGCTCAACGGCCTGGGCATCGAGACCGGTATCGACCTGGACGCCTTGATTGCCGCGGGCCAGCAGATCAGCGCAGTGCTCGGCCGCCCGAGCGGTTCGCGAGTGGCCAAGGCGCGCAGCGCGCAGTGAGGTGTTACCGCTGCGTCAGTGATGTGGGCAAAAGCGAGTAACACGGAAACAAATTGTCTGGCTTTGCCCCAAGCTTAAAAAGCCTCGAAATTCTAAGTGGTTGATTCAAAAGGATTTTTAAAAGTTGGCACGACACCTGCTATCTCTATCGCATAACAAGAATAAAAAGCCGCAAACCAATAAAAACAAGACGAAACGACTCTGACATAACAAGAACAACACGGCAGAGACGCAGCTAACAGATTTTTTTGGAGAAGGTGTGCTTTTCAGGGTGCTCTCAGGAGTGACCCGCAACCGGGCAGAGAACAATAAAACTACCTTCAGGTAGCTCCCGAATCGGTTGGATCGTTAAACGAGAAAGCAGATCAGCGCTCAAAAAAATACGTTTGCTCTTGACCCCGGATGGGGGTCGCCAAAAAGCTGTACAGGGCCACGGTTGCCAAAAACAACAACAGACCGACCCTCAATAATAAAAAGAGCACGCAACGACAAATTAAAGGGGAGCTTCGGCTCCCCTTTGTGCTTTCTGCGATTCGTCTCTCTATCACTGCATCCCTGTGGGAGCGAGCCTGCTCGCGAAAACGGTGTATCAGACACATTTACGCTGAATGACACACCGCATTCGCGAGCAGGCTCGCTCCCACAGAAGTTTTGTGGTTATCGGTCGATTGTTTTCAGCTCCTCGATACTGATCTCGCGCATCCTGAATTTCTGAATCTTGCCCGTCACCGTCATCGGAAACGCGTCGACGAATTTGAAGTAACGCGGTGTCTTGAAATGGGCGATGCGTTCCTTGCACCACGTTTGCAGCTCTAGCTCCGAGGCGCTGTGGCCGGGGTGGAATTTGATCCAGGCAACGATTTCCTCACCGTAGCGTGAGCACGGAATACCGATCACCTGCACGTCGGCCACCGCCGGATGGGTGAAGAAGAATTCCTCCAGCTCACGGGGATAAACATTCTCGCCGCCACGAATGATCATGTCCTTGTTACGCCCGGCGATGTTGACGTAACCCTCCTCGTTCATGCTCGCCAGGTCGCCGGTGTGCATCCACCCCGCCTCATCGATGGCTTCGGCGGTGGCCTGCGGGTTGTTCCAGTAACCGAGCATCACGCTGTAACCGCGCGTGCACAATTCGCCGATGGTGCCGCGCGGCACAAGGTTGCCAGCGGTGTCGATGATCTTGCTTTCCAGTTGTGGCTGGGTGCGCCCGACCGTGGTGACGCGCAACTCCAGCTCGTCCGCCGGCCCGGTCTGCAACGACACCGGGCTGGTTTCGGTCATGCCGTACGCGATCTGCACTTCACTCATGTGCATTTCGTTGATGACCCGCCGCATGACCTCGATCGGACAGGTGGCGCCGGCCATGATCCCGGTGCGCAGGCTCGACAGGTCGAAGGTCTGCCGCTGCGGCTGATCGAGCATGGCGATGAACATGGTCGGCACACCGTACAGCGCCGTGGCTTTTTCTTCGGCCACCGCTTGCAGGGTCAGCGCCGGATCGAACGCGTCATTGGGGTAAATCATCGTACTGCCATGGGTGACGCAACCGAGGTTGCCCATGACCATGCCGAAGCAGTGATACAGCGGCACCGGAATCACCAGACGATCGGCAGCCGTCAGGCCGAGGCTTTCGCCGACCATGTAACCGTTGTTGAGGATGTTGTAGTGACTGAGGGTCGCGCCCTTGGGGAAACCGGTGGTGCCGGAGGTGTACTGGATGTTCACCGGTTGATCGAAATGCAGGCTGGCACTGCGTTCACGCAATTGATCGGGCGAGACGCTGACCGCCAGATCGCTGAGCTGCGACCACGGCAGAAAACCCGGCGGCGGATTTGCATCGAGGCTGATCACGCCGCGCAGCTCCGGCAAGCGTTCGCTACGCAGCTGACCGATGGCGTGTTCAGCCAACTGTGGCGTCAGGCTCTGGAGCATTTCGTGGTAATTCGAGGTCTTGAACGCTCCGGCACAGACCAGCCACTGGCAGCCGGATTGCTTGAGCACGTACTCGAGTTCGGAGCTGCGGTAGGCCGGATTGATATTGACCAGGATCACGCCGATCTTCGCCGTGGCGAACTGGGTAATGCACCACTGCGCGCAATTCGGCGCCCAGATGCCGAGTCGATCGCCGGTCTGCAAGCCCAGGGCGAGCAAGGCCCTGGCCTGCTCATCCACCGCGTCGGCCAGCTGCCGCCAGGAGTAACGCAACTGTTGATGGCGCACCACCAAAGCCTCGCCGTCAGGGTATTGCGCGACCGTCTGATCGAAGCGCTGACCGATGGTCATCGCCAGCAGAGGTTTGTCCTGAGCGCCACGGGTGTAGCTGCGCTGCGGGTTTGCACTGGGCTGATCCATGACGACCCCTATTGTCTTTATTAGTGGGTTTTCCCGGTTTTGAATCCTGTGGGAGCGAGCCTGCTCGCGAATACGCTGCGTCATTCACCCTTTAGGGCGACTGATACAGCGCTTTCGCGAGCAGGCTCGCTCCCACCAGAAACAAACCGATATCTGATCCTGAACTGCCCTTACTCTCGCCCAAGTTGACGCTTACGTAAAGCCGATTGACAGTCGATCTCTGGAAGCTTTACGTTAACGTAAAGCTGAACGCCGATTCGTCGTGCGCTCCACCCGATAAAAAAGCCAAAAGGTGACCCATGAGCTATCCATCCCTGAATTTCGCCCTCGGTGAAACCATCGACATGCTGCGCGATCAGGTGCAGTCCTTCGTCGCCGATCAGATCGCCCCGCGTGCCGCGCAGATCGACCACGACAACCTGTTCCCCGCCGACATGTGGCGCAAATTCGGTGACATGGGCCTGCTCGGCATCACCGTGCCGGAAGAGTACGGCGGCGCTGGCCTGGGTTATCTGGCGCACGTAGTGGCGATGGAAGAAATCAGCCGTGGTTCGGCGTCAGTGGCGTTGTCCTATGGCGCGCATTCCAATCTTTGCGTCAACCAGATCAACCGCAACGGCAACCACGAACAGAAAACTAAATACCTGCCGAAGCTGATCAGCGGCGAGCACGTCGGCGCCCTGGCGATGAGCGAGCCCAACGCCGGTTCCGACGTGGTGTCGATGAAACTGCGTGCCGATAAACGCGGCGACCGCTTCGTCCTCAACGGCAGCAAAACCTGGATCACCAACGGTCCGGACGCCAACACCTACGTGATCTACGCCAAGACCGACCTGGAAAAAGGCCCGCACGGCATCACCGCGTTCATCGTCGAGCGTGACTGGAAAGGCTTCAGCCGCAGCAACAAGTTCGACAAGCTCGGCATGCGCGGCTCCAACACCTGCGAGCTGTTTTTCGATGACGTCGAAGTACCGGAAGAGAACATCCTCGGCGTGCTCAACGGTGGCGTGAAAGTGCTGATGAGCGGCCTCGATTACGAACGCGTGGTGCTCTCCGGCGGCCCGACCGGGATCATGCAGTCGTGCATGGACCTGATCGTGCCGTACATCCACGACCGCAAGCAGTTCGGCCAGAGCATCGGCGAATTTCAGCTGATCCAGGGCAAAGTCGCCGACATGTACACCCAGCTCAACGCCAGCCGCGCTTATCTGTACGCGGTGGCCCAGGCCTGCGAGCGCGGCGAAACCACGCGCAAGGACGCGGCCGGGGTGATCCTCTATACCGCCGAACGCGCCACGCAAATGGCCCTCGACGCGATCCAGATTCTCGGCGGCAACGGCTACATCAACGAATTCCCCGCCGGCCGCCTGCTGCGCGACGCCAAGCTCTACGAAATCGGCGCCGGCACCAGCGAGATCCGCCGCATGCTGATCGGCCGCGAACTGTTCAACGAGACGAAATGAATTTCGTCAGCGGCAAGCTACAAGCTGCAAGAGAACCGCGCTCTTGCCCCAACTTGCAGCTTGCCGCTTGTAGCTCGAAGCTGCTTACGGAGTAAGCCCCATGATTCTGCACACTCAGCTCAACCCGCGTTCAGCGGAGTTCGCCGCCAACAGCGCGGCGATGCTCAAACAGGTCGACGCGCTGCACACCCTCCTCGCCCAAGTGGCGCAGGGTGGCGGTGTCAAAGCGCAGGAACGCCACACCTCGCGGGGTAAATTGCTGCCGCGCGAGCGCATCAATCGCTTGCTTGATCCGGGCTCGCCGTTTCTCGAAATCAGCCAACTGGCGGCTCACGCCGTGTATGGCGAAGACGTCCCGGCTGCCGGGGTGATCGCCGGCATCGGCCGCGTCGAAGGCGTGGAGTGCATGATCGTCGCCAACGATGCGACGGTGAAAGGTGGCTCGTATTATCCGCTCACCGTGAAGAAGCACCTGCGTGCGCAGACCATCGCCCAGCAAAATCGCCTGCCATGCATTTATCTGGTGGATTCCGGTGGCGCCAACCTGCCGCGTCAGGACGAAGTGTTTCCGGATCGCGAGCACTTCGGGCGGA
>NZ_RAZO01000482.1:0-1699 GCF_004307535.1 Pseudomonas sp. Sample_9 | reverse complement strand
TGACTCACCGGATTTTGAGCTCACCGAAAATCCCTGTGGGAGCGGGCTTGCCCGCTATGGCGGTGGGTCAATCAAATCAAAGTTGCCTGACACTGCGCCTTCGCGAGCAGGCTCGCTCCCACATTTGGATTTGTGTGACTCACCGGATTTTGAGCTCACCGAAAATCCCTGTGGGAGCGGGCTTGCCCGCTATGGCGGTGGGTCAATCAAATCAAAGTTGCCTGACACTGCGCCTTCGCGAGCAGGCTCG
Organism: Pseudomonas sp. Sample_9; assembly: GCF_004307535.1. Classification (NCBI taxonomy): domain Bacteria; kingdom Pseudomonadati; phylum Pseudomonadota; class Gammaproteobacteria; order Pseudomonadales; family Pseudomonadaceae; genus Pseudomonas; species Pseudomonas sp. Sample_9. The sequence goes on along the minus strand of NZ_RAZO01000482.1, from coordinate 1,449 downwards.
CTCCCACATTTGGATTTGTGTGACTCACCGGATTTTGAGCTCACCGAAAATCCCTGTGGGAGCGGGCTTGCCCGCGATGGCGGTGGGTCAATCAGATCAACGTCGCCTGACACTCCGCCTTCGCGAGCAGGCTCGCTCCCACATTGGATTTGTGTGGCTCGCTGGATTTTGAGCAGACCGCAGATTTCTTGTGGGAGCGAGCTTGCCCGCGATGGCGGTGGGTCAGTCAAATCAACATTGCCTGACACTGCGCCTTCGCGAGCAGGCTCGCTCCCACATTGGATCTGTGGGGCTCGCTGGATTTTGATCACACCGCAAAACCCTGTGGGAGCGAGCCTGCTCGCGAATGCGGTTTGAATGACAGAGCAGATTTTCAGACCTGCCACGGATTGATCACTTCAATCCCGGAAAACTCGAAATCCCGGACATTGCGCGTAGCAATCGCGGCTCCACGATTTCGGCAGATCGCTGCGATTTGCGCATCGGCCATTGCAGTCCCCCGCCCCTTCGCCTCTGCATCGGCGACCAGCGTCGCGTACTCGACGGCTGCGTGGGCATCGAATGGCAAAATCCGCCCGGCAAAATCCTCTTCAAACATTGCCAAAGCGTGGGCCTGGAGTTTTTGTTTGCGCTTGCCGGAAGGTAATCGAGCGATGCCGTGCAGTATCTCCGCCACGGTGATTGCGCTGATGGCCAGGTCCATGGCCGGTTGCGCATCCACCCAAGCCAACACTTGAGCCTCGGGTTCGATACGCATGAATTCGGATAGAACGTTGGTATCGAGCACTATCATTCAGAAAAGTCCACCCCAAGCGGTTTTTCTGCACGCGCAGGCAGATCGAGCTCGGCTCCGCCCTCGGCGCTGAAACGCTGGTGGATCCGACTGCCCAGCCCTCCGGCACGATCAACCGTGGTGAGCGCTCGGCCCAGAATCAGCCGAGCCTCTTCTTCCATGGAATGTCCGTTGTGTGCAGCGGTAATGCGCAACTGCTCCTTGAGCTTCTCGTCAAGGTTTCGAATGGTGATGCTGGCCATGTCGCCCTCCTGCAATCAATGAAATCATTGATTGCAGGCTAGCATATTCAGGCCTGAAAGGAGTGAGGCTTAGCCGAACGGCACCGTCGGCACCGGCACTCCGCAATACCCCCGTGGGAGCGAGCCTGCTCGCGAAAGCGGTGGGTCAGGCGAATCATCATTGACTGACACTCCGCCTTCGCGAGCAGGCTCGCTCCCACAGGGGTCTAGGGTGTCAGGACTATTCGGGATACCCGGTGATTTTGCGGATGCTTTGGTACAGAGGTTTGAGCTGCCGGTACATGCGCAAATACACCTCTTTATACAACTGCTCATAAACCTTCTGCGCCTCAGGCTGCGGTGTGAAAACCGCTCCAACCCGAGTCATCGCCGCAATGGCCGATGGAAAATCCCGATGCAATCCCAACCCCACCG
>NZ_RAZO01000143.1:0-1703 GCF_004307535.1 Pseudomonas sp. Sample_9 | reverse complement strand
TTGGCCAGGGTCGAGTAGAGAATCATCGCGTTCGGCCGCGCGACCAGCATGCCGGTCGGGTTGCCGTTGCTGTCGCGCACGATCTCGCCGCCCGGCGGGTTCGGCGTGTCGCGGGTGTAACCGGCCACGCGCAGGGCGGCGCGGTTGAGCAGCGCACGGTCGTAGAGGTGCAGGATGAACACCGGAGTATCCGGCGCGGCCTGGTTGATTTCTTCCAGGGTCGGCATGCGTTTTTCGGCGAACTGGAATTCGTTCCAGCCACCGACCACGCGCACCCACTGCGGGGTTGGCGTGCGATCAGCCTGGTCCTTGAGCATGCGCAGCGCGTCGGCGAGCGATGGCACGCCTTCCCAGCGCAGTTCGAGGTTGTAGTTCAAACCGCCACGAATCAGGTGCAAGTGCGAGTCGTTGAGGCCAGGGATGACGCAGCGGCCCTTCATGTCGACCACTTGTGTGGCGCTGCCCTTGAGGGCCATGGCCTCGGCATCGTTACCGACGACGACGAAGCGGCCGTCCTTGATCGCCACCGCACTGGCCAGTGGTTTTTCCCGGTCTACGGTATGAAACTGGCCATTGAATAAAATCAGATCGGCGCTCATCGCAGTTCCTCAAGCAAAAGTGAAAAGAAGCAAACCCCGCTCAACGCGGCGAGGTCTCTTGGGAATCGAGGTGTTCATGGGCCTGACTGGCTTCCAGCCACGGGGTGAACAAACGGGTGACCGGCGGCATCACCACGTAGACCACCGAGAGGACGATGGTCAGGGTGATCAGGAACGTGGCGACCACGTAGTTGGACAGAAGCGGATGCAGCGCCAGCAACGGCCCCCAGATCAGCGGCACCAGCAGGGTGTGCGGCAGAATCACTAACAGGGTGACGACAGCCTGCTTCCAGCGCGGCGGTGGCGAGCCGGCTTCGGCCAGCGGTGTGAACCAGAATTCATTGACCGGCGCGACTTCGGTCTGATCGCCGTCGGCCAGCATCGGTGCGGCTTCAGCCACCAGCGCCTGACGCTCGGAGGATTCCAGCCAGCCTTGCATGGCCTCGGTGGAGCTGAAGCGCAGCACGCAAGTGTAAAAATCCAGACGCCCGCGCTTGCCGCGCACCACGTCCACACCCAGATGCCCCTCGCGCTGCCCGGCAACCCGCACGATATTGCGCAGCCATGCTTCATACGCCGACTCGAAACCGGCCTTGACCGAGTGCTTGATGATCAACGTGACGGTCTCATCGGCCCCCGGTGCTTGTGAATTGAGGACTTCAGGCATAACGCAGCACTCCGGGCAAACGAACAGGAATCGCCAGCCGTCCGGGCCCGGCGATCAATACGGTGGTGAAAAGAATCAACAGCAACCAGCCGAACTGCCCTTCGGCCACACTCCATTGCGGGTGCACGACCAGCAGCGCCACGAGCAGTACAAAGAGAATAGGCAGGCAGGCCAAACGCGCCAGCACACCGGCGACGATCAGCAACGGGCAGAGGACTTCGGCGAAGATCGCCAGGATCAGCGTCAGGTGGGCGCCGAGGTGGAACGGGTCTTCGATCAGTTGCAGCTGCGCGGTGAAGTCCAGCAGCTTGGGCAAGCCGTGCACCCACAACAGAAACAACCCGCCGCTGACCCGCAGGAACAGCAACCCGATGTCGCGCGCCTGTTCATCCCTCGTAGCAATCATGACCCGACCCTTTGAATGTCATTGACGGGAA
>NZ_RAZO01000486.1:0-1703 GCF_004307535.1 Pseudomonas sp. Sample_9 | reverse complement strand
ATGCCCCATGAAGGCAATCTGTTGCAAGCCGCTGTCGTGTTTCTGTTCGCGGCCGTGCTCACCGTGCCTTTGGCCAAACGTCTGCAACTGGGCGCGGTGCTCGGTTATCTGTTTGCCGGGGTGATCATCGGTCCGTCGGTGCTCGGCCTGATCGGCAACCCGCAAAGCGTTGCGCATATCTCCGAGCTGGGCGTGGTGTTGCTGCTGTTCATCATCGGCCTGGAGCTTTCGCCGCGCCGCTTGTGGGTGATGCGTAAATCCGTGTTCGGCGTCGGTCTGGCGCAGGTGCTGTTGACCGCATCGGTGATCGGCGTGCTGGCGCTGTCGGTGTTCGGCCAGCCGCTGAACAGCGCCATTGTGCTGGGCCTCGGTCTGGCGCTCTCCTCCACGGCGTTCGGCCTGCAAAGCCTCGCCGAACGCAAGGAACTGACCAGCCCCCATGGACGCCTGGCATTTGCGATTCTGCTGTTCCAGGACATCGCCGCGATTCCATTGATCGCCCTGGTGCCGATGCTCGCCGGCGTCGATCACCACACCAGCACCGCCGACGATATTCGTCACAGCTTGCAGGTGCTCGGCGGCATTGCCGTGGTGGTGATCGGCGGGCGGTATCTGCTGCGTCCGGTGTTCCGCGTGGTGGCGAAAACCGGGCTGCCGGAAGTGTCCACCGCCACCGCGTTGCTGGTGGTGATCGGCACGGCGTGGCTGATGGATCTGGTCGGTGTGTCGATGGCGTTGGGCGCTTTTCTCGCCGGTCTGCTGCTGGCGGACTCGGAATATCGCCACGAGCTGGAAGCGCAGATCGAACCGTTCAAGGGCCTGCTGCTCGGGCTGTTTTTCATCAGCGTCGGCATGGGCGCCAACCTCAGCCTGTTGTTGAGCGCGCCGATCACCGTGTTGGGACTGACCCTGCTGCTGATCGGTCTGAAATTGCCGCTGCTGTTCGTCGTCGGACGTCTGGCAGGAGGATTGAACAAAATCAGCGCAATTCGCCTCGGCATCGTCCTCGCTGCCGGCGGTGAGTTTGCGTTTGTGGTGTTCAAGATCGGCCGCGATCAAGGCCTGTTCGAGCCGCGTCTGTACGACCTGCTGGTGCTGACCATCACCCTGTCGATGGCGCTGACGCCGTTGCTGCTGTTGATCTGCGCACGGCTGGTCAGCCCGAAAGTGCAGCCGGTGGAAGTGCCGGAGAAATTCCGCGAAATCGACACCGAAGCGCCACGCGTAGTGATTGCCGGCATGGGCAGGATGGGCCAGATCGTGGCGCGGATTCTGCGCGCGCAGAACATCAAGTTCGTTGCGCTGGACACCTCGGTGGAAACCATCGAACTGTCGCGCAGCTTCGGCGGTGTGCCAGTGTTCTACGGCGACCCGATGCGCCCGGAAATCCTTCACGCGGCGAAGGTTGGCGAAGCGGAATATTTTGTCATTGCCACGGACGATCCGGAGACCAACATCAAGACTGCCGAAGTGGTGCACAAGCTCTATCCGCACATGAAAATCATCGCCCGCGCGCGTAACCGTCAGCACGTGCATCGCCTGGTGGATGTCGGCGCGGAAGCGATTCGTGAGACCTATTATTCGAGCCTGGAAATGAGCCGGCGCACGCTGGTCGGCCTCGGTCTGACCCAAGCCCAGGCCGATGCGCGGATCAAGCGTTTCAAGCATCACGACGAACAGGTGCTGGAGGCGCAACACGCCGT
>NZ_RAZO01000366.1:0-22703 GCF_004307535.1 Pseudomonas sp. Sample_9 | reverse complement strand
CTGGAATATGAGCTGTACTACAGCTGCTGATCCGGTAGCGCTGCGTAAAGTGGCGTGACAAAAGAGGCCTCCTTCGGGAGGCCTTTTTTATTGCCCGGCGCAGTTCATTTACCCTGTGGGAGCGAGCCTGCTTGCGAGAGCGGTGAGGCATTGAAGATGATGGTGACTGATGCGACGCCTTCGCGAGCAGGCTCGCTCCCACAGGCGATCTGTGGTGTCTGAATGATCTTTGAATGTGTCGCCAGTTGGGCCAACCGCCCCACCTGTCCTATGCTGCTACCCATCGCTTCCAACCCCGGTCGATTTCATGGGTCGCACGCTCCTCTACATTCTGCTGCTGATCGCCCTGCCCGCCGCCGCGCAGATCTACAAGTACACCGACGCCAACGGCAACACGGCGTACAGCAATCAGCCGCCGGACGGCGTGCAGGCGCAACCGGTCGAGTTGCCGCCACTCAATCGGGTCGAGCCACAAGCGCCGAGCGCGCCGCAAGCACCCGCTGCGGAACAACCCCAACCACCGCGCAACACCTATGAAATTCTCGAGCTCTCCGGTCTGCCCACTGACGAGGCCCTGCGCGCCAACAACGGCACCTTCACGGTCAACGTCCTGATCAAGCCGCGCCTGCAACCGCCCCATCAACTGAGACTGGTGTTGGACGATGAACCCTACGGCCAGCCGAGCAACGTGCCGGTTCTGCAACTGGTGAACATCGATCGCGGCGAACATCGCCTGGCCGTGCAAGTGATCGACGGACAGACTGTCATCCAGCACAGCCCGCCAGCGGTCTTCACCGTGCAACGGGTGCATACGCCGTGATTCGCGCGGGGCTGGCACTCATCCTGGTGTTGATGTCGACGTCAGCCTCGGCGGAGGTCTTTACCTACATCGACGCACAGGGCAACCGCGTCTACACCGACCAGCCACGCGCCAACGCCAAGCGAGTGCCGATCGCAACAAGCAATCGCATGGCTGTCCCTGCCAGCAGCGCAGCGCCGATCACCACGGCGAAAAAATCCGCCGAACCAGCGCCCTTCCATTACGACATGCTGCGCATCCTGATCCCGGAGCCCGACGCGACTCTGCGCAGCAGCGCCGGCGAGCTGATCGTCAGCGTCACCAGCGAACCCGGCCTGCAAAACGGCCATCGTTATCGCCTGCTACTCGATGGCAAGGCCACCGGCGAACCCGGTGTCAGTCCGGTTTTTGCGCTGAGCAATATCGATCGCGGCAGCCACAGCCTGTCGATCGAGATTCTCGACGCCGCCGGGCGTACCGTGGAACGCACCGCCAATCAGCCGTTCCACATGCTGCGCATTTCCCTGGCGCAGAAACGTCAGGTCAAACCCTGTGTCGCCGACGACTATGGCGTGCGTCCGGAATGCCCGCTCAAGGACAAACCTGACGAACCGAAAAATCCATTCCTGCGCTTCTTTTAACACCCGTCGGGCGTGCGCACTCTATTGGTGCACTAAACTGCATCTCGCCCACAACCCAACCCATTTTGGTTCGAAACTTCCCGTTTGAGCTGGCTTCGTGCCATACAAACGCGCGTCAAACGCCTGTTTCAGGGGTTAAACGCTTCTTTTCGGAGCCTTGGTTTGGTTTTTGCATTTTCCCGACATCAGCGCTTTGTTCTCGCGCACGCCTTGCTCCAAAAGGGGTCCAGATGACCATAAGCGACGCTATTCACCGTTTGCTGCTCGACAACCTGACCACGGCGACCATCTTGCTCGACGCCGAGCTGCGTCTGGAGTACATGAACCCGGCGGCGGAGATGCTGTTGGCGGTCAGCGGTCAGCGCAGTCACGGCCAGTTCATCAGCGAGCTGTTCACCGAATCCCCCGAGGCGCTCAATTCCCTGCGTCAGGCGGTGGAGCAGGCGCACCCGTTCACCAAGCGTGAAGCGATGCTCACCGCCCTCACCGGCCAGACGCTGACCGTGGATTACGCGGTCACGCCGATTCTCAGTAACGGCGAGACTTTGCTTTTGCTTGAAGTGCATCCGCGTGATCGCCTGTTGCGCATCACCAAGGAAGAGGCGCAGCTGTCCAAGCAGGAAACCAGCAAGATGCTGGTGCGCGGCCTCGCCCACGAGATCAAGAACCCCCTCGGCGGCATCCGTGGCGCGGCGCAATTGCTGGCCCGCGAACTGCCGGAAGAGAGCCTGCGCGATTACACCAATGTGATCATCGAAGAGGCCGACCGCCTGCGCAATCTGGTCGATCGCATGCTCGGCTCGAATAAGTTGCCGTCGCTGGCCATGTGCAACGTCCACGAAGTGCTCGAACGCGTCTGCCATCTGGTCGAAGCCGAAAGCCAGGGCTGCATCACCCTGGTGCGTGATTACGACCCGAGCATTCCCGACGTATTGATCGACCGCGAGCAGATGATTCAGGCGGTGTTGAACATCGTGCGCAACGCGATGCAGGCGATCAGCAGCCAGAACGAGCTGCGCCTGGGCCGCATCAGCCTGCGCACCCGCGCCATGCGCCAGTTCACCATCGGCCACATCCGCCATCGTCTGGTGACCAAGATCGAGATCATCGACAACGGTCCGGGCATCCCGGCGGAACTGCAGGAAACCATTTTCTTTCCCATGGTCAGCGGCCGCCCGGACGGTACCGGGCTGGGCCTGGCCATTACCCAGAACATCATCAGTCAGCACCAGGGCCTGATCGAGTGTGAGAGCCATCCAGGCCACACCACCTTCTCGATCTTCCTGCCACTGGAACAAGGAGCCACATCGACATGAGCCGTAGTGAAACCGTGTGGATCGTCGATGACGACCGTTCTATCCGTTGGGTCCTGGAAAAGGCCTTGCAGCAGGAAGGCATGACCACCCAGAGCTTCGACAGCGCCGATGGCGTGATGAGTCGTCTGGCCCGGCAGCAGCCGGACGTGATCATTTCCGATATCCGCATGCCCGGCGCCAGTGGCCTGGATCTGCTGGCGCGGATTCGCGAACAGCACCCACGGCTGCCGGTCATCATCATGACCGCTCACTCTGATCTGGACAGCGCTGTCGCCTCCTATCAGGGCGGTGCCTTCGAGTACCTGCCCAAGCCTTTCGACGTCGATGAGGCGGTATCGCTGGTCAAACGCGCCAATCAACATGCCCAGGAACAGCAAGGCCTGGAGGTTGTGCCAGCGCTGACCCGCACCCCGGAGATCATCGGCGAAGCGCCGGCGATGCAGGAAGTGTTTCGTGCCATCGGGCGCCTGAGCCACTCCAACATCACCGTGCTGATCAACGGCGAATCCGGTACCGGTAAAGAACTGGTGGCCCACGCCCTGCACCGCCACAGCCCACGCGCGGCTTCGCCGTTCATTGCCCTGAACATGGCGGCGATTCCCAAGGATCTGATGGAATCCGAGTTGTTCGGCCACGAGAAAGGCGCGTTCACCGGCGCGGCGAATTTGCGTCGCGGTCGTTTTGAACAGGCGGACGGCGGCACGCTGTTCCTTGATGAAATCGGCGATATGCCGGCGGACACCCAGACCCGTTTGTTGCGCGTGCTGGCCGATGGCGAGTTCTATCGCGTCGGCGGCCATGTGCCGGTCAAGGTCGATGTGCGCATCATCGCCGCCACCCACCAGAATCTCGAAACGCTCGTCCACGCCGGCAAATTCCGTGAGGACTTGTTCCACCGCCTCAACGTGATCCGCATCCACATCCCGCGCCTGTCGGATCGTCGCGAAGACATCCCGACTCTGGCCCGGCACTTTCTCAGCCGCGCCGCGCAGGAGCTGGCGGTCGAGCCGAAGCTGCTGAAAAGCGAAACCGAGGAATACCTGAAAAACCTGCCGTGGCCGGGCAACGTGCGTCAACTGGAGAACACCTGCCGCTGGATCACTGTCATGGCCTCCGGCCGTGAAGTGCACATCAGTGACTTGCCACCGGAACTGCTCAACCTGCCGCAGGATTCGGCGCCAGTGACCAACTGGGAACAGGCCCTGCGCCAGTGGGCCGATCAGGCCTTGGCCCGTGGCCAGTCGAGCCTGCTCGACAGCGCGGTGCCGGCATTCGAGCGGATCATGATCGAGACTGCTTTGAAGCACACCGCAGGACGTCGGCGTGATGCGGCGGTGCTGCTGGGTTGGGGGCGCAATACCCTGACGCGCAAGATCAAGGAATTGGGGATGAAGGTTGATGGTGGGGATGATGACGAGGGGGAAGAGGGTTAACGCTTAAGGATTGTCGTGTACTCAGGATCGATCCCCCTCACCCCAGCCCTCTCCCCCGAGGGGGAGAGGGGGAAGGGAGCCGATCTCGGGTGGTTTCGAGGCCTGAGTTCGGCTCGGTATCTCAGGTCGGCGTAACTTGACCGGGCACCTCGGTCAGTCCCCTCTCCCTCTGGGAGAGGGTTAGGGTGAGGGCTACCGTGCACCGCATCAATGCACAATGACCCGCGATCGCGCACAGCCGTATCGCCACAATCACTCCTGAAAACACTGAAAAACCCTTTATTCAAAAACGCGAAAGCCCCGAGTCCCGGGGCTTTCGCGTTTCCAAAGCGTTTTTTGTTTCAGCAGATTAAAAGCTGGCACGCACCCTGCAACACCTATCTCAGGTGATTCGTTTCACCACCCGTTTCGGGGACCTTGGTACAGGCAGGCCGGGGATTCCCCTCTTTACATTGGGCTCACAGCGCAAAGCGGCGAGCCCACCCTTTTGGGATCCTTGGTACAGGCAGGCCGGGGGTTCCCTCTTTACACCGGGCTGACGCCACAAGCGCAGCCCACGCTTTTGGGAACCCTGATACAGGCAGGTCAGGGATTCCCGCTTTTACATACAGCCATTGCATCCCTTCAACCCACCCTCCCAAGCTTAAGCACATGATGCGAGGGCGGGTTCTGCCACGTTGGATCAAACTTGCGTATTTCCTCTTCGAGCCGGTCCAGCATTTTCCCGGGACTTGGCTCAGCGAAAGCAATATCCCGCAGAGTTTCCTGCTCACCAAGGCTTGCCCTTTGGAAATGTTCAAAAAACGCCCAGACCCGACGCTGCAGGAGTGACCGCTCGACCTGAAACTCAGGCGTGCGTACAAGATCCCTGATTTTTCTCATCATCGGAATGTTTGTCGGATTGATCAACGAGACCCAGAGAGATGCTTTGGCGGCGTGCTGCTCCTGCGGAACGTTATGCATCCAATGATCGATCACCAGGTCGTACAGGGTTCTTCCCAACCAGAAATCCGTACCTGTTTGCCGACGCGCAGCAATGAGCCGCCGGAAAGTGACCGGATCAGAAAGCAGAGTGCCGGTCAGCTCGAAACCTGCCCTGATTTCAACGCTGTCCGGTATCGAGGTGATTCCGGTGTAAGACAGATCCAAACTAACAACGGGATTCTCGGAAGTCACACCGTCAGGAAAATCTTGTATCTGAGTATGGCTGAGATCAACCTCCAGCAAGCTTCTCATGCCTCTGAGGGATGGCGCCTGGGCAAGTGGGGTCTGCGATAAATTCAGGGTTTCAAGCCGCGAAGGACCATTCTGCGAGCCAAGTCCACGCGGTGGAGCCCAAATGCAGGTATAGGAAAGATTCAGTTCTCGCAGTTCCGACATATGGGTCACGTCCGGCGCATCCGTGATCGCCGGATTATGGAACAGATCAAGTACCTGCAACCGCGCCGCGGCGGGCATATCACCCAGTCCGGGCGGTAACCCGAGCAAAGCACAACCACGCACGCGCAAGACTCGCAAATCGGCCATGCCACGCACTGAGAGATCTGGCCAGATACTGCAGTTGGTCAGGATCAGTTTCTGTAAACGCGTCGAGTGCGGAAAGAGTTCATGATCGATCGACGACGCCCAGACCTTGCTGTCCCGCATCTGCAGGACTCTCAACGCCGGCAGCCTGGCAATTTCGGCAAGCAGCTCACGGCTCTCGCCTGAGAATCTCCGAACTTCGAGAGAATCGATATGCGAGAACATAGCGAACATATTCACCAGGCTTCTCGAGGGGCTGCCTTCAAGGACAAGAGATTCAACGGATCTGAGTGGAATCGAAAATTCCGGTAACGACAGATTGCTTCGCCTTCCCAGGTCGAGCTCCAGCTCGAAACCGACCAGCCGCCCGTCACGGTAGACTTTTTCGCTACTGTCTCCCTGCCACTTGAACAGCCGGCGCATCTTCGCACCTATTTCCAGTCGCCGACTGCGCTCAGCATCGTCATTGCCCTTATAGCCCCTTTCCCACGCCGCGATCTCACGGTTCAACTGAGGAAACTCAAGGTGAATCCGCTGCAGTTCCGATTCCGCCACACCCGCTTCACCAAAGCGTGCGATGAAATCATCGGCATGTTGATCGGTCGAGTCTGCAAAATAGCGTTTGACCTGTGCCCGGGTCGTCGCCACAAGGGCCGGTGGTTGCGGCGTTGACTGACCCGCACCGGTGAGCCAGGGGCGGTGAAAGTTGAACGGGTTGGCATCTGCGGGGGCGTTGCGGTCCATACCGCCGCGCAGACCTGTGAGGATGGAAACCCACGTATCCTGTTCGCTACGGGTAATTGCCACAGTCTCACCGCCAAGGCTGGCGCGATAAATGTTTGCGCTGTCGGTGGCGACGGGATCTGCGGGATTGACCAGACGCCAGACTCGATATTCCGGGCGGGACGCATCAAGATCCTGCAGAACCTGATACGTGTGTTCCTGGATGACCACGTAGAGCTTGCCGTTGTGACGTATCACGCCGTCAACGCCGGGTTCCACACTGCCAAGATCGAGGCCACTGCGAAAGTTCTGCAAACTAGCGTCGGTCAAAGGATCGGTACGTGTGCTGAAGTCGTTGTGCGGATGCCAGATGCCGCTCTCGATATCACGCAGCATCCATGGGCCGGAGGGCAGCAACTCGCTGGATAGCCGAGCGCGATACAATCCGGTTTCCGCATCCACGCCGACAAGCACCACGCCTGCGTCAGGCACATCAACATATTGGCGATCCTTGTAAACCCTCAAGCCTTCGCTGTCAGCGTCCGGCAGCACGGCAGCTGACTGGATCCGGTAATTTTCCAGCGACGTGTAAAAAGCGATTGGCTTCTGGACAGGAAGCGGATCCGGGCGAGCCTCGACTGTGAGCGTCGACGCAATCGTCTCCCGGACTGCAGCGTCGCCAACAGAGGTGCTTCGCTGCCACGTGTCATCAACACGAACTCGTGAGACCTTAGCATCCCGGCCGGCCGTGCCGGCCTGTGAAAAATTCTTTTCCGAACTGTGAGTGGAGTGCGTACGGACATCCGTATCCACGCGAACGCTGCCACCGCGAGACTGTTTTCCTGGCATGTTTTCATCCTTGAAAAAATCGCCCCCGGCATTTACGCAAGGGACGAAGAAATTGGCATCTTGCCAACATAAATGGAGCGGTTGCGGTTTCGAATTGCCCGTCGTGACGTTAAATATCAAACCGTGGACGCTTGGGTAAATGATGCGAAGGCTGGTTTTGCCTCCCTGAGTCACGTTCGCGGATCTCTGCTTCCAGCTTGTCCAGCATTTTCCCGGGACTGAATTCACGGAGCAAAATGTCATTGAGACGGAGCTGCTCGCCGTACGCAAGTTCGCTGTAGATCTTGAGGAACGACCAGACCCGCCGCTGCAAAAGAGGATACTCGGCATGAAATTCCGGCGTACGAGTAAGCAGCAATATCCTGTTCTTCAAGAGACTGCCAGATGGGCCGACGCGGTCCCATAGTTGCTGTTTTTCAGTGACGTCCTTATCCACATTTCTTAGCCAGACGAACGACGACTGATCGCTGCTCAGATCTCCCAGCCAGATATCAGTACCCGTTTCGATACGTGCACGTATGAGCCGTCGGAGTGAAGCCTGATCTGTTACAGGATTACCCATGAGATTGAAGCCCGCCCTGAGTTCAACAGATTCGGGAATCGAAGTAATACGGTTGTTCGCAAGGTTCAACACCTTCCCGGGTATCTGGGATGTGATGCCCTCCGGGAACTTGTCCAGGCCGGTATTGGAGAGATCCAGTTCCTGCAGCGCAGTCATTCCTTTGACCGTAGGCACCTCAGAGAGAGGATTACCGCCAAGTTTCAGTACTTCCAACCCCGGCGCGACGTTATCGGCACCAAGCCCGACAGGAAGTCGAACCAGTCCCGTCTGCGTAAGATCGAGTATGCGCAGCTCGTTCATGCCCACCAACGAAAAGTTGGACGGTACGGACGTCCTTTGCAGGTGCAATTCGCGCAGGCGCGTAAGCTTTGTCAATTGTTCAGTGAAGCCGGGGTCCGCGTTGAAGCGTGGTTGCCAGGCTTCGCTCATGACCGTCAGACGTTCAAGACTGGGGAAATGTGCAAAGAAAGTCTCCGGTTTACGCAGGATGCCTGCTGTCAGGGAAAGGGAGACAACGGAGCTGAATTGCAGAGGTAACTGCAGGTCATCCCCCCATAGATCAAGACTGATAGACGTCTTGAAACCCACCGGTCGAGCATCGTGGAAGACCAACTCATCAGGCTCCCCTTGCCATTTGTACAGACGACGCAACTTGCGCCACATTTGAGTGTGAGGGCTTTGTTCAAACGCAGCGTTGACCTGGCGATCCAGTTCTGGAATTCCGAGCTGCATGCGTTGGAGTTCCAACTCTGCCGCGCGCTTGTCCCCGAAGTTGGCGATAAAGTGATCTGCGTGCTGATCGGTCGCCTCCGGAAAATATTTTCGTACCAGCGCTCGCGAGGCCGACTCGTCTCGTATACGGGGGGGCTGGACGATACTGCCGGATTCGCGGAGCAGATCCATGGCCGAGGGCAGAGGCTCGCTTTGCGAATAGATTTCCGCTTCCAGTCGGTCCAGCATTTTCCCAGGGCTGAGTTCACTGGACATGATACTCCTCATGGTAAACACATCCCTGGCGCCAGCCTTGCTGTAGACGTCCAGGAACCGCCACACTCGCTGCTGCAAGAGTGGTCGGTCAAGATGAAAGTCGGGCAGACGAGTAAGCTTCAAGATTCCTTGACGGCATGTGGAATCGCCGGTCCTTTCCCAGAGTTTCAATTGTTCAGGTAGTTCTTCCAACGGTGAATGCCGTAACCAGGGATTTACCGATCGGTCAATACTCTCTCCACCCAGCCAAATGTCAGAGCCTGTTTTAATACGTGCATCCATCAGGCGCTGGAGTTGAGCCGGATCAGTTACAGGATTACCACTGAGATTGAGGCCTGCTCGAAGTTCAACAGATTCGGGGATGGCTGAAATACGGTTATTCGCCAGATTCAACACTTTCCCTGGCAACTGAGACGTGATGCCTTCAGGAAACCTGTCCAGACCCGTGCCGAAAAGATCGAGTTCCTGCAGTGCATTCATTCCCTTGAGCGAAGGCACAACGGATAACGGGTTATATCCAAGTCTCAGCACTTCCAGGCGTGACGGCCCGTTTTCAGCCCCCAGCCCGACAGGCAACTGGTGTATTCCAGTCATCGTCAGGTCCAGTACACGCAACTGCGTCATCCCCACAACGGTTGGTGCGGCCTTCAAGTAGGGATTTTGGTTCAAGTCCAGCAACTGCAACTGTGAGCGTTCTGGCAGTTGATTGACCAGAGCAATCAAGTCCGGCCCCTGCTGAATGTTACCCAGCGTAAGCAATTGCAGTCTGGTCATGCCAGCCAGCGAAAAATCATCGGGCAAGATGCAGTCTTGCAGGTGCAGCTCCCTGAAACGGCGCAACGTCGACTGCTCAACAGAACCATTCTCGATCCTGAGCTTCGAAAAAGTCCGATACTGAGACGGTGGATTGATGAGTACCCGGTCGACGTTGGGAAACTGCCTGAGGAAAGCCTCCAGGTTGAGCTGACTCCCGTCCCTCAGGGTGAGAGAAGCAATGGAATTGAATGTTGTTGGAAAAGTTCGATGGGTCGGCCAAGCGTTGAGATCGATCTCGATCTTGAACCCCGCCAGCCGATCATCGTGGTAGACCCGCTCATCAGGATCGCCTTGCCACGTATAAAGTCTGCGCAGTCTGCTTGCCATTTCTCTGGCAACGAAACTCCCTGTGCCATCAAGAATTGCCATATCCCGTTCCATCTGAGCAAGCCCGGACTGGACCCGTTTGAGCTCCACGTCTGCCACATCCTTGTCACCGAATCGGGCAATAAGGTTTTCCACCTGTTGATCGGTCGCCTGCGGAAAATATCGTTCGATCTGCGCTCGCGTGGTTGGCTCAACGACTTCGCGCGCATACCAGAGTCCGCTGTCCGCATCGCGCAGCATCACCGGACCTGGCAACAGCTCGCTTGGCCGGCGGGCACGCTGCAGACCCGTCTGCGGATCCACGGCGACAAGAACGAGGTCACCATCGGCCACGTCAACGTAGGTGCGTTGATTGAGCACCCTTAGTCCTTCGCTGTTGAGTTCTGGAAGCATTGCGCGGGCATTGATCACGTAATGGTCCAGCGTGGGTTGAGACGCTGGCAGACTGGCTTGAGCAGGGAGCGCATTAACCACGACTGCCGCAGTCGCACGAGTGGCGTCTGCGTCGATAGCGCTGGACGGGCCGGCGCGCGACGCCAGATGATCGGCGGAGGAAGCCGCGCCGGCGCCTCCCCGACGTGATGTGCCGGCGAGCTCGATATCGATGTCGTCCGGTCGGGTCGGACTGGTGGAAGCGTCCACTTTCGCGCGGGCAGAGCCACCTTTGGCTGGTTTTAATGGCATGTTTTCATCCTTGAAAAAAATGCCCCCTGCATCATGCAAGGGGAAATGAGAGCGCGACAGAGATTGCCCGCCTCGGACTCAGACCGCAGCGCAATGAGCTGTGCCTTGGAGCAATCTGAATACAGGCGGGTCAGGAATTCCCGGTTTTATATCGCGCGCCGAGGCATGAACTTGCGTTCATTCAAATCTCGGTCGCTTGGGTAACTGATGCGGTGGCACGTGTTGGCGCCGTGCATCAAATTTTTCAATTTCGGCTTCCAGTCTTTCCAGCATGACGCCAATAATTGGTTCATTTTCCGTGAACCTTCCAGCAACAGCTCTGAGCTGTGCCTGTTCGACAGCGTCAGCCTTGTCAAATGCCTCGAGGAATGCCCAGACGCGGCGTTGCAATAGCGGACGCTCGATGTGAAATTCTGGCGTGCCACTCAAGTGCCGGATACGTAACATCAGGTCGCTTTCGGGAACGCTCGACCATCGGTTCCAGAGCGCCAGCTTGTCGGGCAATTGTGCTGGCGGCACATTCTTCAGCCAAAGATTTGCAGACAGGTCAGTACTTCCTCGCCCCAGCCAGACATCTGTGCCTGTTTGTCGCCGAGCAAAAATGAATCGCCGCAGGGCAGCCGGGTCGGAAATCGGATTGTATGAAAGGTCGAAGCCTTTCCTGAGCTCAAGCGATTCGGGGATCGTTTGAATATCGTTGCCTTTAAGTATCAATTTCGTCTTGGGGATATCGGCCGTAATGCCCTCGGGAAGTCTGTCTATACGGGTCCAGCTCAGATCCAGCTCCTGCAATGCAGTCATCCCTCTAAGCGAAGGCGCCACATAAAGATCATTGGCGCTGAGGTTCAATATTTCGAGCCGCGAAGGCCCACTCCCGGAATCAAGCCCTACCGGAAGCCTGCTTATCCCCGTATCCGCCAGATCCAATATTCGCAGCTCGGACATTGCACTTACGTCAGGTGCGACTTTCAGGCCCCGATTCCGACCCAAATCAAGCACTTGTAAACGTGACGGGCCGGGCATTTCACTCAGTCCAGCCGGCAAGGCATTTATACCGGTATATCGAAGATTCAATACGCGTAACTCGGTAAGACCGCGGACTGACGGAGCGTGCAGTACCCTGCCATTTTCGAGGTTCAACTCCTGCAGGCGGCTCATGCGTGTGAAGCGATCCACATCGGCCGGCTTGAATAGGACTCCGGTTCGGCTCATGTCGAGGACTTTCAGCTCTGTGAGTGTTTCGATCCCGGCAGGTAAGCCATCAAGTGACGCTTGCACTTTCAGCGTTTCAATGTGGGACAAGCTCTTGAACAGACCTTCGAGTTTACCTACGGCCCCCTCTGTGATTTCAAGGGCAACTATGGAATCGAGTCGTGTAGATAAAACCGGGAGAGCGAAGTTCCTCTTCCTTCCAAAAGCCAGTTTCAGGACAAACCCTGTCTGAAATCCCTCCTGATGGATTCTTTCCGATGCATCGCCTAGCCACTTGAACAATTGACGCATCTTGGCTCCCAGAGCAAAGCGCCGATCGCGCTCCTCGGTATCAGAGCCCTTGTAGGCCTTCTCCCATGCGCCGAGTTCGCGGTCCAGTTGAGGAAACCCAAACTTGATCCGCTCAAGTTCAATCTCTGCGCTGTCCCTGTCACCGAATCGGTTGTTAAAGTGCTGCGCGTGTTCATCGGCTGCCTCAGGAAACGATCTCTTGAATTGTTCTCGAATGGTCGCGCCAACATCCTCGTGCAAACGCCACAAGCCGCTAGCGCTATCGCGCTCCAGCACGGGGCCAGAGGGACGCAATTCACTCGAACGCCGGGCGCGATAAAGTCCCGTATCCGGATCCGCCCCGACAAGCACAGTCCCGCCGATGGACAGATCAACATAAGTGCGGCTCTTGAACACTCTGAGTCCGCTGCTGTTGGCGTCTGGAAGCGTTGAACCGGCACTGATCAGGTAGTTTTCCAACGACGACGGACCGGGAATAACAAGCGCCTCAGCGCTAGCCGCGTGGACCATTACCACCGCAAGCGGCTTGGTTTCATTCCCGGCGGTGCCGTCGGACGCCCCGTCTCCCGGGCGCGAATGATCCACAGAAATATCCGATGCGGAACCTCGGCGGCCCGATGTAGTCGGCAGCGACGTATCAACTTCGGCCAATCGACTCGCGCCGGCGGAAGCATTCACATCAACGGGGGTACTGCCACCGCGCGGTGGTTTTACTGGCATATCTTCATCCTTGAAAAAAACGCCCCATGCATTCATGCAAGGGCACGCTTGGTATCGGCATCCTGCCGTTTGAAGGGGCGAACGATAGCGTGGACGAGCATCTGACGGAGATGGGAAAGGGCGACGGCCGCAGTGGGAAACGACCTAAAACAATGTAGGAACGAACATCAGCAAGGATGACTTCCCGCTAGGGCTCGCTCAAGCGGATCTCCAGTCGCCAGCGATCATCGACCTCGCTACCGACCCAGTCGCCCTGCAATGGGCGCGCTGCCAGCACCGTCAGCAACAATCCGCCATCACTCTTGCGCGTGCGCCAGTTGACGTCCTTGCCGTTGAGCCTGAGCTGGCCTTTCTGCGCCCGACCTTCGGCCTGAAACAGCAGCGCGATGGTGCCATCGATGATCTCGCCGTGCAGTTTCGGTTCGTTGTTGAACCACACTACCAGGCCGCCTTCGGTGACCTCGACCCTCTCCAGCACGCTCGGGTCTGGCGTGGTCAGGCGGCCGATCATCAAGCCGATCATCATCCCGACGATCGCCAGCGAACCAATGACGCGCGGGAATAGTTTCGAACGCGGGTCCGCTTGCGGCGTAGAATGCGCGTCATCTTTACCTTCGGAGCCGTGCATGTTTCACGTCATCCTTTTTCAACCAGAAATTCCGCCGAATACCGGCAACGTTATCAGGCTGTGCGCCAACAGCGGCTGCCACCTGCATTTGATCGAACCACTGGGTTTCGAGATGGACGACAAGCGCCTGCGCCGTGCCGGTCTCGACTACCACGAATATGCCACGTTGCAGCGTCACGCGGACTTGGCCAGCTGTCTGGAAAGTCTGGGCAACCCGCGCGTGTTCGCCTTCACCACCAAGGGTTCGCGGCCGTTCCATGATGCCGCGTTCGTGCCCGGCGATGCGTTTCTTTTCGGCCCGGAAAGCCGGGGCCTGCCCGCGGACGTGCTCGACGCCCTGCCCGGCGAACAACGCCTGCGCCTGCCGATGCGCGAGGGCTGCCGCAGCCTGAACCTGTCCAACACTGTGGCGGTCGCCGTGTACGAAGCGTGGCGGCAGAACGACTTCAAATAATTTTCACCTGACCAAAACAATCGCGGGCAAGCCCGCTCCCACAGGAATGTGCAAAACCTGTGGGAGCGGGCTTGCCCGCGATGCGTATCCGCGCCGTTATTGAACGGTTGGTGCGTCCCCGCTTTCCTGCATGCGCTGCAGCTCTTGCGCGTACAGGGCGTCGAAGTTCACCGGGGCCAGCATCAGGGCCGGGAACGAGCCACGGGTAACCAGGCTGTCGAGGGTTTCGCGGGCGTAAGGGAACAGGATGTTCGGGCAGAACGCACCGAGGGTGTGGCTCATCGAAGCCGCATCGAGGTTCTTGATCAGGAATATACCGGCCTGCTGCACTTCAGCGATGAAGGCGACTTCTTCACCGTTCTTCACGGTCACCGACAGGGTCAACACCACTTCGTAGAAATCGCCTTCCAGCGCTTTCTGCCGAGTGTTCAGATCCAGACCGACCGCCGGATCCCACTGCTGGCGAAAGATCGCCGGGCTTTTCGGGGCTTCGAAGGACAGGTCGCGTACGTAGATGCGCTGCAAGGAGAATTGCGGTGCGGTTTCTTCTTCGCTGGCTGCAGTGTTCTGTTGGTCAGTCATCTCAGATCCTTATCGATCTTGGGTCTTTTAGGGAGTGCTGTACGTGGGTGCAGCCGTTCAGCCCTTGAGCAGCGCGTCGAGTTTGCCGGCGCGCTCCAGGGCATATAAATCATCGCAACCGCCGATGTGCTTAGAGCCGATCCAGATCTGCGGCACGGACGTGCGCCCGGCCTTTTTGGTCATTTCGGCACGCAGCTGCGGCTTGCCATCGACCTTGATCTCTTCGAAGGCCACGCCTTTGCTGGCGAGCAGATGCTTGGCGCGCGAGCAGTAGGGGCAGTAATCGCTGGAGTAGACGATGACTTCGCTCATGTCATTTCACCAATGGCAGGTTGTCGCCCTTCCAGCTGGAAATCCCGCCGGACAGCTTGGCGGCGGTGAAGCCGGACTTCATCAGTTCGCGGGCGTGGGTGCCGGCGGTCTGACCGAGGGCATCGACCAGAATGATGGTCTTGGCCTTGTGCTTTTCCAGCTCGCCGACGCGAGCGGCCAGCTTGTCTTGCGGGATGTTCACCGCGCCGACGATGTGGCCGGCGGCATAATCCTTGGCCGGACGGATGTCCACCACCACGCCTGCATCTTTATTGACCAGTGCGGTCAGCTCGCCGGTGCTCAGGCTCTTGCCGCCGCCCTGCATCGTGTGCGCCAGCAACAGAGCCAGCAGTACGACGAAGATACCGACAAGAATGTAGTGGTTAGTGGCAAATTCAATCAGGTGAGCAACCATCGAAGGAGGTTCCAGGGCGTTAAAATGTCGGCCAGTATACACAGCCACTATGGTCGGCCAAACCCCGTCCGGCGGTGACGCGGTCGGAACTTCGCTTTAAACTCCAACTCCGTTTTCCATCGCCCTCTTCTTTATCAGCCACGAGTGGATTCCATGACGACTACGCCCAAACCTTTGGTCCTGATGATTCTCGACGGCTTCGGTCACAGCGACAGCCCCGAATCCAATGCCGTGTTCGCGGCGAAGAAACCCGTGCTGGATCGTCTGTGGGCCACCGTGCCAAACGGCTTGATCTCGGGCAGCGGCATGGACGTCGGCCTGCCGGATGGCCAGATGGGCAACTCCGAAGTCGGCCACATGAACCTCGGCGCCGGGCGCGTGGTGTATCAGGACTTCACCCGTGTGACCAAAGCGATCCGCGACGGCGAATTCTTCGAAAACCCGACCATCTGCGCCGCTGTCGATAAAGCCGTGGCCGCCGGCAAAGCCGTGCATTTCATGGGCCTGCTGTCCGATGGCGGCGTGCACAGCCACCAGGATCACCTGATCGCCATGGCCGAACTGGCCTTCAAGCGCGGCGCCGAAAAAATCTATCTGCACGCCTTCCTCGATGGCCGTGACACGCCGCCGAAAAGCGCCGCTTCGTCGATCGAACTGCTCGACGCGACTTTCCAGGCCCTCGGCAAAGGCCGGATCGCCAGCATCATCGGCCGCTATTTCGCCATGGACCGTGACAACCGTTGGGATCGCGTCGCCCAGGCCTACAACCTGATCGTCGACGGCAACGGCGAATTCAACGCCGCCACCGCTCAGGAAGGTCTTGAAGCTGCCTACGCCCGTGGCGAAAGCGACGAATTCGTCAAAGCCACTTCCATCGGCGAGCCGGTAAAAGTCGAAGACGGCGACGCCGTGGTGTTCATGAACTTCCGCGCCGACCGCGCCCGCGAGCTGACCCGGGTGTTCGTCGAAGACGATTTCAAGGAATTCGCGCGCGCCCGCCAGCCGAAACTGGCCGGTTTCGTCATGCTGACCCAGTACGCCGCTAGCATTCCGGCACCGTCGGCCTTCGCCGCCGGCAGCCTGGAAAACGTTCTCGGTGATTACCTGGCGAAAAACGGCAAGACCCAGCTGCGCATCGCTGAAACCGAAAAATACGCCCACGTGACCTTCTTCTTCTCCGGCGGTCGCGAAGAACCGTTCCCGGGCGAAGAGCGCATCCTGATCCCGTCGCCGAAAGTCGCTACCTATGACTTGCAGCCGGAAATGAGCGCCCCGGAAGTTACTGACCGCATCGTCGACGCCATTGAAAACCAGCGTTACGACGTGATCGTGGTCAACTACGCCAACGGCGACATGGTCGGCCACAGCGGCGTGTTCGACGCGGCGGTGAAAGCGGTCGAGTGCCTGGACACTTGCGTCGGTCGCATCGTCGAGGCGCTGGAAAAGGTCGGCGGCGAAGCACTGATCACCGCTGACCACGGCAACGTCGAGCAAATGGCCGATGAATCCACTGGTCAGGCGCACACCGCGCATACCACCGAGCCGGTGCCGTTCATCTACGTCGGCAAACGCGACCTGAAAGTGCGCGAAGGCGGCGTGCTGGCGGACGTGGCACCGACCATGCTGATGCTGCTGGGCCTGGAAAAACCGGCGGAGATGACAGGTACCTCGATCCTCGTATAAACACCGCTAATCCCTGTGGGAGCGAGCCTGCTCGCGAATACGGTGGATCAGTCGACAGCGATGTCGCCTGACGCACCGCTTTCGCGAGCAGGCTCGCTCCCACATTGGTTTTGCGGTGTTTTTCTGTCCAGTTATCACACAGCCCCAATTGGGCGTTTTTTTTGCAGCCTCGGGCGGGCATACTAGGCCGTCCCTTACCCTGGTGCCGCCCGCCCCTATGCTTCGCGTCCTGATCGCCCTTGCTCTGACCTGTCTGCTCCAGCCGGCCTTCGCCGACGAGCGCGCGCAAACCCAACAGCAGTTGGAGGCCACGCGTCAGGATATCGCCGAGCTGAAAAAGCTCCTGGGCAAGTTGCAGGAAGAAAAGTCCGGCGTGCAGAAAGAGCTCAAGGGCACGGAAACCGAGATGGGCAAGCTGCAGAAGCAGGTCGACGCGCTGCAGAAAGAACTGCAGAAAAGCGAATCCGAGCTACAGCGGCTCGATGCAGAGAAAAAAAAACTCCAGAGCGCGCGCACTGAACAGCAGCGACTGATCGCCATTCAGGCCCGTGCGGCTTACCAGAACGGCCGCCAGGAATACCTCAAGCTGCTGCTCAATCAGCAGAACCCCGAGAAGTTCGCCCGCACCCTCACCTATTACGACTACCTGAGCCAGGCACGCCTGGAGCAGTTGAAGAACTTCAACGAAACCCTGCGCCAACTGGCCAATGTCGAAAAAGACATCGGTCTGCAGCAAGCGCAGTTGCTGGTGCAGAAAAGCGACCTCGACACGCAGCGCGAAGCACTCGAGAAAGTCCGCAAGGAGCGCCAGCAGGTTCTCGCCAGACTCAATGACGACGTCAAGGCCCGCGACCAGAAACTCGCCGCCCGCGAGCAGGATCAGGCAGACCTGTCTAAAGTCCTTAAAACCATTGAAGAAACCCTGGCCCGCCAGGCTCGTGAGGCAGAAGAGGCGCGGCAGAAAGCGCTGATCGCCCAGCAGGAAGCGGAAAAAAAGCGTTTGCGTGAGGCGCAGGCTGAAAACAGCGACGCCCCACGAAAACCCGTCAGATCAAGCCCCGGCGCGCTGGTATCGAGCAGCGGCGAAACCTTTGGCGGGCCATTTGCTGCATCCCGGGGAAAACTTCCGTGGCCGGTTGATGGTCGATTACTCGCACGCTTCGGTGAAAGCCGTGGCGACGATGCCCGCACCAAATGGGATGGCGTGATGATCAGCGCTTCCGCCGGCAGCCAGGTGCACGCTGTACACGGCGGGCGCGTGGTGTTCGCCGATTGGCTGCGCGGTGCCGGTTTGCTGGTGATCCTCGATCACGGCAACGGTTTTCTGAGTCTCTACGGCCACAACCAGACGCTGCTCAAGTCGGCGGGTGATGTGGTCAAGGCTGGCGAGTCGATTTCCACTGTCGGTAACAGTGGCGGTCAGGACACGCCAGCGCTGTATTTCGCAATTCGTCAGCAGGGTCACCCGAGTGATCCGGCGCAATGGTGTCGTGCGCAAGGATAAGCACGGCATCTAATTCAGGAGTTCGTTCGACATGCTGCATTTGTCCCGCCTTACCTCGCTGGCCCTGACGATCGCCCTGGTGATCGGCGCGCCTCTGGCGTTCGCCGCACAACCGGCCCCGACCGTCGCTCCGGCAGGCACTGCCGCGACCGCCAAGGCGCCGTTGCCGCTGGAAGAGCTGCGCACCTTCGCCGAGGTCATGGACCGGATCAAAGCCGCGTACGTCGAGCCTGTGGACGACAAGACCCTGCTGGAAAACGCGATCAAGGGCATGCTCAGCAACCTCGATCCGCATTCGGCCTACCTTGGCCCGGAAGACTTCACCGAGCTGCAGGAAAGCACCAGTGGTGAGTTCGGCGGTCTGGGCATCGAAGTCGGCGCCGAAGACGGCTTCATCAAGGTCGTCTCGCCGATCGATGACACCCCGGCATCTAAGGCTGGCATTCAGGCTGGTGACTTCATCGTCAAGATCAACGGCCAGCCAACGCGTGGCCAGACCATGACCGAAGCCGTCGACAAGATGCGCGGCAAGATCGGCCAGAAAATCACCCTGACCCTGGTTCGCGACGGCGGCACGCCATTCGACGTGACCCTGGCGCGCGCAGTGATTCAGGTCAAGAGCGTCAAGGCGCAGCTACTGGAATCGGGCTACGGCTACATCCGCATTACCCAGTTCCAGGTCAAGACCGGCGAAGAAGTCTCCAAGGCTCTGGCCAAACTGCGCAAGGACAACGGCAAGAAGCTCAACGGCATCATTCTCGACCTGCGCAACAACCCGGGTGGCGTGCTGCAATCGGCGGTGGAAGTGGTCGACCACTTCATCACCAAAGGCCTGATCGTCTACACCAAGGGCCGCATCGCCAACTCCGAATTGCGCTTCTCCGCCACCGGCAAGGACGAGAGCGAAGCGGTGCCGATGGTCGTGCTGATCAACGGCGGCAGTGCCTCGGCTTCGGAAATCGTCGCCGGCGCCCTGCAGGACCAGAAACGTGCCGTGGTCATGGGCACCACCAGTTTCGGCAAGGGCTCGGTGCAGACCGTGCTGCCGCTGAACAACGACCGCGCACTGAAGATCACCACCGCGCTGTATTTCACGCCGAACGGCCGCTCGATCCAGGCCCAGGGCATCGTGCCGGACATCGAAGTGCGCCGCGCCAAGATCACCAACGAAGCCGACAGCGAATACTTCAAGGAAGCCGATCTGCAAGGTCACCTGGGCAACGGCAACGGCGGCGCCGACAAACCGAGTGGTTCGGCTGGCAAGGCCAAAGCCATGCCGCAGGATGACGATTACCAGTTGGCCCAGGCCCTGAGCCTGCTCAAAGGCCTGAGCATCACCTCCGGCCGCTGAGGATGTTGCTGCGTTTCGTCTGCGCTCTGTTGTGCTGTCTGGCGGGTTTTGCCCAAGCGGAGCCCGCCGGCTCCACGCCGCACAAAGCCTACCTGACACTGATCATCGATGACCTGGGGCAGAATCTGCCCCGGGATCGCCGCGTACTCGCCCTGCCCGGCCCGGTCACGGCGGCGATCATGCCCGATACGCCCCACGCCACCGAGTTTGCCCGCGAGGCCCATCGCGCCGGCAAGATCGTCATCCTGCACATGCCGATGGACCCGGCCACCGGACCGTACGCCTGGCACCCCGAACTGCCCATCGAAGAACTGCAGAAACGCCTGAATGCCGCGTTCGAGAAAGTCCCGTTCACTGCCGGCATCAACAATCACATGGGCAGCCGCATGACCGCGCAGCCGGCGGCGATGGCGTGGCTGATGGCTGAGTTGCAGCACCGGCACAAGTTCTTCGTCGACAGCCGCACCAGCGCCCAGACAGTCGCTGCGCAGCAAGCACAGAAAATCGATCTGGCCAGCGTTTCCCGCGATGTGTTTCTCGATGACGAACGCACCGAAGCGGCGATTTCCACTCAACTGCAGACCGCAATCGCTCTGGCGCACAAACAGGGTTCAGCGGTGATGATCGGCCATCCGTATCCGCAGACCCTGGCGGTGCTGGAGCGCGAATTACCCAGACTCAAAGCGCAAGGCATCGACTGGATCGATATCAGGCAGATGATCAGCGTGCGCAGCAATCGCGCCATGGCCGGGCATGGCAAGGACGGCGTTTACCGGTAACGCCCTGTGACGTTGGCACATACATATTTACCACCCGGTAACCGTCCCCGTTTCCGATAGTGCGACCTGCAACAGGTCGCGACGCCCATGCGTCGCTTTCACTATCAGGAATCGCAATGACTACTCATGAGACTACCGCTTTGCCAGCCAGGCAAATGCAACCCATCCGAAACGACAACTTGCTGATCAGCTTTACGACGGAGTTTCTGCGCATCTGGGATACCGCTGGATCCCGGGCAAAACCGGCTGCCTTCTGGCGGCCCACGCCACCTGCCGATGTGCTGCCGGGTTACTTTCCGTTGGGCGACGTGGCGATTGATGACCATGACAACATTACTGACAGACATGCGGTGGCTGTGGTTTGCGAAGCGGCGACACCCAGTGCGGATCCCGCAAAAGGCAGCGCGTTGCGCCGTCCTGACGACTATGAACTGATCTGGCAAGACACAGGCTCAGGCTCGAAAAAGGACGGGGCGATCTGGCGACCCATTCCTCCGCAAGGGTATGTAGCGCTCGGTTCGGTCTGCTCCGACGGTCACGCAAAGCCTTCCTTGAACGCTGTCCGTTGCGTCCGTGCCGACCTCTTGATTGCTTCCGGCCTGGCTGAATCGGTGTGGACAGACAAGGGCAGTGGAGCCCGACAAAGCATCAGCACGTGGAGTGCCGTTCCGCCTTCGGCGCCTGCGGATGAAATCCATCTGGCGCCCGGCACCTTCGTCGGCTTGAAGAGTTATTCCAAACCCGCCAATTTCACCATTTATTCCCTGCGTATCCCGATTGTGATTGACGTCAATGCACGCCCCGCCGTGCCAGTCCTTGCGGATGTCACGCCACCCGACCTGCGGGTGCCCGAGCAACCTGCCTACAGCGCGCGACTGCCTTGGTTCATCGTAAAAGACCCACAGCTCACCCGACGCCAACAGCTCAGTCAGTCACCTGAGTATCTGCTACAGCGCACGGATCATTATCAGCTCGTTGGCCATTGCCACAACACGGAAGACAGCAACAAGACCGTCCGCTGGGTCGCCCCCCGCCTGCAACAAAACGATAGACTGCGCCTGTTTACCAGCGCCACTTTGATCGAGTTCGGCGCACAGTGGCAGAGCAATCTGTCCCAACCCTTTCTGTTTTCGGCGCGGTTGAACAATGATTTCACCCAGTGTGAAATGCACTCGAACGAATGGCTCAACCCGGCACCTATCGAGGTCGCGGCTATCGTGGCCAGCAACAGCTCGATGGCGGTGTATCTGACTCAGAGTGACTATAAGCTGCTGCGCGCGGACGGCACACAGATCGGCAGCGTCGTCAGCTACACCGATGGCAAGAACCTGCATTTCAGCGTGTACACACCACCGCAACCAAACGCGACAGTCCTGCCTGCCGAGGCCGCGCACATGCAAAGCACAACAGTCGAGGACGAAACGGATAACGAAGCCGCAGCGTTGCCAACAAGCACAGAGTTGCCAGTGACTACAGATAGCGTCCCATGATCTCGTCGACAACTCCGTCCTTGCGCATCTGATCAAGCGCAGCCTGCAACCTGGCAACGACTGTATCTGACACATCCTTGTTCAGTGCCAGATACAGTTCGGCGCTGTTGAAGCGCAGCACGGTCTTCAGACCGGTCACGCCATCCTGCCGCGCCAGATAACGGCCGGCAGGATCCCCGGTAGCCCAGAGATCGATCTGGCCGTTGACGAGTTTCTTCGCATTGTCCTGATCGCGCAGCACCACCAGCGGTTTGAGGCCCTGTTTGGTCAGGGTCTCGGCAATCGCATCGCCCTTGTAGGCGCCGATCCTGTATTTGCGCGCATCATTGAGGGTTTCCAGGGTTATCTTGCTGTCAGCCCTGGCCAGCAGGATCCAGTCGTCGGGTCCGATCGGGCCGACCCATTTGAAGAGTCTTTCGCGATCGGGCAGGCGCGCCATGACGAAGGCCCCGTAGCCGGGATTTTCCAGGGCGAGCTTGTAGACACGTTCCCAGGGGAAACGCAGCGTCAGGCTGTAAGTGAGGCCGGCGCGCTGGAACATCTCGCGAACGATGTCCGTGGCAATACCGTTGATGTTGTCGCCCTGGGCGAAATTCTTGCCGTTCTTCGCCATGTTGTACG